>CAYGTG010000466.1:0-6572 GCA_964352485.1 uncultured Nannocystaceae bacterium
CAAGAGGTCTGCGCCGGCATTCCAGTCGGTTCCGATGTGCCACATCGCGCGGCCATCCGATCCGTAGAGCACCAGGTTTCCGTCCTCCTGCATCACCAATCCCGAAGGAGACCGGCCATGCGTTCCGGAGGTCCACAGCGCCACGTAGTCGACGACACGAAGCACCATGTTGCCGTCGGTCTGGAGCTGCATCTGGAATCGACCATCACAGGAGTACAAGATCTCGCCGGGCGCGAGGACTTGACCTGGGACAAGCACGCCGCATCCCTCTGCTGGGGGTGGCGGGGGCTCTGCCGCGGGGCCCGGTGGAGTTCCCTGGCCGGCGTTGCGCTGCCAGGTCCCCATGAACGGATACGGGTTGACCGCATCGCTGTTTCCCGGGGCGGCCTCGAAGTGAAGGTGCTCGACCGAGGTTCCCGTCGATCCCATCAGCGCAATGACATCGCCCTTCTTGACCCGCGTGACGTTTTCATCCGAGCTTCGAAACGGGGTCGACTCGATGTGACCGTAGTAGTAGCGCCAACCGCTATCGCCTCGGATCGAGATGCTGTTTCCTGAGAAGGTAGGACTCTCGGCTGAAGTCTTGACCCGCCGGATCGTCGCGTTCTCCACTGCAACCAGTGGGGCGTGATTTTCGGCTGCGAAGCAGTCGAGGCCTTCGTGCGTGCGTCCATTGGGTCGAGGATCTCCGAACCCGTTGGAGCACGACTCGCCGAGGACATAGCCAGCGACCGGGAACGCGTTGTCTGCGGGTGGCGGAGCGTTGTTCGCACTATGCCCGGGCTCGTCTCCGGGAAAGGGGCCCTCTCCAGGAAAGGTCTCCGGCTCAGGAGGGACTTCCGTTCCCGGAAAGTTATCCGCACCGGGAAGACTCTGGTCGTCGAACTCCTCACCAACATCGGCTCCCTCGGCGCAGCCGAACAGCCCGCAGGCGACCGAGACCGCGATCAACGCCGTTTTCCAGCTTCCGAACAACTGCTTCCCCGTGCTTTGGTTTCTCATTGTTTCTTCCCTTCCCCGGAGCGAGTGAACGCTCATCCAACTAGGAAGTGAGGAAACAGGGCGTTGAGTTTAACGAACGGGTGATTTGTCGGGCGTCGTGAGGATTGTGTGAGCTGGCTTGGGTTCAGATCACCCGAGCGTCCATCCAGGCCGATCGAGCCGCCCGCTGCCGGCAATCGCGAAGAGCAGACGCACCGGCTGCCCCATGATGCCGGACGCTCGCTCAGTCGTGCGTCCGCAGCCACTGCTCGGTGCGTTCGACTTGACTGGCAAAGACCTCGCCGGCCTCGCGGTAGGCGGCCAGCGCTTCTTCGGCGAGCTGGCGCGCACGTCCGCGGTCGCGCTCTTTGGCGCTCCACAATGCGCGCGCGAGCACGAACGCGACGTAGGCCCGGTTTTCGATCAGGACGTCCTCTTCCAAGTGGCGGGCCCACGACGCTTCGGCCAGCGGCAGGGCTTCGTCCGGTCGCCCTTGGGAGATGAGGACATCGGCCAGATCGGTGCGTGCCATGGCGACGTCGGGATGCTCGGGTCCCAGAGCGCGCTCATAGATGGCGAGGGCGGCACGATGCTCGGCCTCTGCCTCGCCGTACTCCTCCTGGTCAAGCAGCATGACCGCGAGGTTGCTCCGGGCCGTCGCGACGTCGAGGTGGTCCGGACCGAGGGCGGCTGCCAGGGCAGCGATGGCGGCTCGATGCTCGGCCTCCGCTTCTGCGTACTTGTTTTGGGCATGCAAAACCGCGGCGAGGTTGCCTCGGGGTCCCGCGACTTCGGGGTGGTCCGGACCGGGGGCGGCCTCGAGCGTCGCGACGGCGGTCCGAAGCTCGGCCTCCGCCTCGGCGTACTTCCCCTGGGACTCCAGGGCCAGCGCGAGATTGCTGCGGGAGGGCGCGACGTCGGGGTGGTCGGGGCCCAGGGCGGTCTCGAAGAGGGCAATGACGGCCCGATGTTCGGCTTCGGCCTCCGCAAAGTTTCCCTGGGCTTCGAGCACCAGCCCGAGGTTGTCTCGCGAGCCGGCGACGCTCTGGTGCTCGGGTCCGTAGATGGTCCGGTACAAGGCGATCGCCGCTCGATACTCGGTCTCGGCTTCGGGGTACCTGCCCTGGACATCGAAGACGGCGGCGAGGTTGTTGCGGAAGGCCGCCTCGGCCCGCGGGTTGCCCTCGACCAGCCCCTGCGCCACCGCGCGGTGTTCCAGCGCGCGCTCCACGTCCTTCTGCAGACCACCCACCAAAAAGATCAGATCAGTGGCGGCCATCGACATCACCTCCCACTGGTGCCACTTCGCCCCGCTTCGAACGGCCTCGTTCAGTGCCGCCTCCGCTGCGTCGTACTCGCCGAGGTCTTGGAGGACGACTCCTTCTCGCAGCGCGACTTCCGTTGCAAGAGGCCCGTACTCGACGCTGAGCTGAATCGTCTTGGCGTCTTCCACCGCTCGTTGAGCGTCTTCATAGCGTCCCGCGTGCAGCAGGGCCCTGGCCTGGGTCAACCGCGCCCGCGCCTTCCCGACCGCCTCAGCCTCGGCCGGCAACGGTGGCTCCACGTCGGCGGTCAGCGCCTCGGTATCGGCGCAGCGCGACAGCGGCGGGAGGCCTCCGGTGATCCGGTGGGCTCTTTGGACGACCTCCGCGTCGGCCTGCACCAGAACGTCGACGGCCGCGTCCAGATCCTGCGCCGCCCGCTGCAGGCACGCCATGCGCAGGTCCATCATGTCCGAGGACTGCTCGCCGCGGATCGTCGTGGCCTCGCAGGTCTCGGTGTGCGCCGCGATCCAGTCGGTCGAATAGCCGTCGAGCGCGGCCAGGGTGCGGACCCGTGCGCCCTCGGCATACGGCCGGTCGATGGCCTCCATCGCCTCGTCTACGGCCTCGCGGCGGCTGGCATCCCAGGCGCCGGCCAGCTGCTCTTGGCCTCCGCTGCAGCGCTCGGCCTGGACCCCAGCCCAGGCGCCATACGACACCCCGCTGATGCCCACGATCCCAAGCCCTGCCACAGCCAGGATGCCGCGGGCGCGTCGACGCACGGGATCCCAAGCCAGCGCTTCGAGGAGGGCCTCCATCGAGGGCCAACGATCCTCAGGGGCCGGGGCCAGGCCACGTTCGACGGCCTGCACAACGGATTGGGGCACCCCGCTGCGAGGCCATTGGGGCGGCCCCGAGTACTTGTCCAGGGCCATCGATGCGCCGGAAAACGGAGGTTCCCCGCACAGCGACTCCCACAGCGCCACGCTGAACGCATATTGGTCGGCGGCGGCCGTGAGCGTCGAGCCATCGTGTTGCTCGGGCGCCATGTAGCGGGGAGTCCCAAGCACGGTTCCCGCCTCGGTGAGGGTTTCAGCGGAAGAGACGGACTCGAGCGAAGACTCGGTCGCCTCGCCGCCGGGGCGTTTGGCCAAGCCGAAGTCGGTGACCTTGACGACGCCCTGCTCGGAGACGAGCACGTTGTCAGGCTTGAAGTCGCGGTGCAGCAATCCGGCCGCGTGGGCAGCAGCCAGGCCTCGGCCGGCCGGGATGAAGTGCTCGACGACGGCGAGCCACTGCCGGTCTTGTTCGCGTCGCCACGCTCCGAGGGTCTGGCCGGCGACGAACTCCATCACCAACACGACCTGGTCGTCATCCAGCTCTTCGACGTCGTAGACCGCGACGACGTGGGGATGGGAGAGCTTGGCCATCGCCCGAGCCTCGGCGACGAGCCGCGACGTCGCGTCGGCGTCGAGGGCATCGTGGCGCACTTCCTTGAGCGCCACCTCTCGCTGCAGCTTGGGGTCGTACGCCCGCAGCACGCGTCCCATGGCACCGCGGCCGATCTCCTCGATGAGGACATAGCGTCCGAACGTGCGGGTGACTTCGGGGGCGCCCAGCATGCGCGAGCGAATCCGGTCGAGCACCATCGCCTCGGCGAGGTGCGGCGTCGGAGCCGAAACGCCGACCGTCGCGTTTTCGTCTCCCCCTTCCGACTCTGCTCGCGACTCGGAAGCGCTGGGCATACCGCAGTATCGCTGGCGATCCCTGGGCGATGCGACCCTACACGCAGCGCCCTGGCGGCCGGCCCAACGGCAGCGACAGCCGGACGACGTCTTCTACGCGTCCATCGCGAAGCGGTGAGGTGTCCTGCTTCTCAGCAGGGGTCGAGGTCGATGCGGTCGTAGACGATCTCGCTGCCGCCTTCGCGGGTGCCGAGGATGATCTCGTCGCGGCCGTCCAGATCCAGGTCGACGGTGTAGACGCGTGCAGGCACGGTCTCCCCGAACTCCACGTCGTACCCCTGACCCGACGAGAAGGAGCCGGTACCCGAACCGAAGTGCACGACCACACCATCGTTGGTGATTCGCCCCAAGACCACATCCGCGCTGCCGTCTCCATCGAGGTCGCCCATGGTCGCCAAGGTGGAGGGCTCGAATTCGTCAACCTCCGGTTCGCCCTCGGGTGGGAACCGGTGGTACTGGATCGTGACGTGGCCGGACACGCCATCGCAGGCCCGACCGAACACCATGGGGCCATTGTCGAGGTCCAGGGCCAAAATCGGGGCTGAGAACGCAAACTCCAGGCCCGGCACGCTGGTTGCGAGGTTCACGAACGGACCCGCGCCGGTCTGCACGAGGCTGAACCGCCTCTGCTCGCAGGTCTCAAGCGGCTCGAAGTACACGCTTTCGGCGACGACCGACAGTGCGCTGCCTTCGATGGGCATCCAAGACACACCGGTCTGCAGATCGGTCTCGCTGTCTTCGACGAACTCGAAGTTGCCGTTGCCGTCCCCGAGCAAGAGCTGCAGAAGGCCGTCCTGATACCGGATGAAATCGGCTGTGCCATCTCCCGTCGCGTCACCGAACGCTTCGAAACCATCGACAACCCCCAGCGATGTTGGCAGCGGCATGCCTTCGATGAGCTCCGGCGCGCCGGGGACGAAGCTAATGTCGGGGGGCCCGCCTGCGAACGTGAGGCCCACCCCGTCCCGCACGCCGTCGCCATCGATGTCGTGGAGACCGCTCAAGAAGCCGGGGAACACGCCGGCTGGGTTGGGAAATCCATCGGGGGAGACCCTGAACAGCTCGCTCACGCTCCGGGGGTCATTGCCGTCGTAGAACGACAGCCACAGCTCTTCGATTCCGTCGCCCTCTTGGTCCACAACGAACAGCCGGGTTTCTTCGGGCACCGCGAACAGCGGCTCGATGGTGGCGCACAGATCGCCATCTGCTCCCGTACTCCCGGAGCCCGATCCGTCGCCGGGGAACGGAACGTCGTCGATGATCGGAGAGGTGCTCATGGCCTCGGTCGACATTGCGCCGGACGAACCTGGGCCTGCTCCTCCCGTCACGCCCCCGGTCGTGTCCTCGTCGTCGCCTGCCGAGTCCGTGCCGCTGCCGCCTCCGTCGGGCGTGGCCACAACCGGACCACATGCGGCGCTCATCGTCAGGATGCCGATTGAGACGGGGCGCCACATCCCGAGAGTGTAACGCCGCCGAATGCCGAAGGTTCCCGAAGCGCCTCGAGACGATTCACGGCAGGTTGTCTTCGAGCCGCTGTTCAAAGGCGACACACGGTATGGCCCCCTGGTCGATCAGGGCCAGCGCCTCAAGGTTCGCCAGCGGCTGAGCCCCCGAGAGGAACGCTCCATTGACGACCGAACTCGGGGTTCCCGTTCCGCCGACCTCGGTGAACAGCGCCATGTCGTCGTCCAGCGCGTCCTGGACGTCGGGGCTCTGCATCGCTTCGTGAAAGGCCCTAGCCCGACGCCCTCGGCGATCATGTCGACCGCCTCGGCATCGAGGTCCCCCTCGTACGCAAACATCGCGTCGTGAAACGCCCAGTCATCGTCCAAGGCCTGCGCAGCGAGGCCGGCCGGCTGCGGCTCGTCCTGCTCTCTGAGTCCGGACGTCGCGTGTCGGCTCTTTCGCTCGAAGGTGCTCAACCGGCGCGCCGCTCGATCATCGGGTTCGATACGTCCCTGGTCCGGGGTTCGCGCGGTCTGCCGACCGACCGGTTGGCCGCGGGGGCCGTTGTTCATCACCAGCCAGCCGCAGCTGCGCCACGGCGATGAGATCGAGGCGACTGACGTGCAGGGCGACCATCTGTTCGCCTGAGCGCGAATTCCGCGCCGCGCCGAGGTCTTGGACGTGATATGTAAGTCGAATGAGCACAAAGTGGTCGAAGGCGTACATTTTCTTGTTTGCGGCTGCATTGTCGGCATGCGGAGAGTCGGCCAGCGATTCCGCCCCGACCCAGGGCCCCGGCGGCGCCGGCAAGGCAGACGACGTCTCGTTCGAATCGTGCGACGACCTCGACGCTGACTATCTCGGGTGTCTCGAGGTGGACAGTCCCGCGCAGTGTGAAGCCGCGTTGCCCGACGATGCCAACATCTGCTGCAGCGAGGGCGAAGAAGGGTACGCGATCTGCGAGCTCGACGGCGAGGGACCGACGTTCGAGTCGTGCGACGAGGTGGACGCGAACTTCCAAGCGTGCGTGTCGATGTTCGACCTGCCGACGTGCGAGAGCGAACTGCCGGCAGGGGCCGACATCTGCTGCACCGAGGGCGAAGAGGGGTACGCGATCTGCGAGCTCTACGAGTAACGC
>CAYGTG010000467.1:0-6572 GCA_964352485.1 uncultured Nannocystaceae bacterium
GGGTATGAGTCGCCCGACGAGCGATTCTTGTTGCTGTCCGAAGCGGACATCTTTGGCAGAGTCACCAAGAAGGCGCGAACACGCAAACGCAAGGCCGGCCTCGGCAGCCTCACCCAACTCCAAGAGGGGGACTTCATCGTGCACATCGTGCACGGCGTGGGCCGATACACCGGGCTGACGAAGCTGGCGATGGGCGGAGTCCCGGCGGACTTCGTGCTCGTCGAGTACGCCAGCAAGGACAAGCTCTACCTCCCCGTCCACCGCCTCAGCGAGATCGATCGCTACGTCAGCGCGGACGCGAAGCCGCCCAAGCTCGACAAGATGGGGGGAACCTCGTTCGCGACCAAGACGGCGAAGGTCAAGGCCGAGGTCCGTCAGATCGCCGAAGAACTGCTGCAGATCTACGCCCAACGCGAGGCCCTTCAGGGTCATGCCTATCCGGAGATGGCCGAGACGTCGGCGTTTGAGGCCACCTTCCCGTTCGAGGAGACCCCTGATCAGCAGGACGCCATCGACGCGGTTCACCGGGACATGACCCGGCCCCAGCCCATGGACCGCCTGGTTTGCGGCGACGTGGGTTTCGGCAAGACCGAGGTCGCGCTGCGCGCTGCATTTCGCGCGGCCATGTCCGGCAAGCAGGTCGGCGTGCTCGCGCCCACGACGGTCCTCGTGCAGCAGCATGCGGGCACGTTCACCGACCGTCTTGAATCCTTTGGCCTGGAGGTCGCCAAGCTCAACCGCCTGACCGACAGTAAGTCGCGCAAGGCGACGATGGAGGGGCTCAAGGATGGCTCGATCGATGTCGTGGTGGGGACGCACCGTCTGTTGAGTCGGGATGTCCGATTCAAGGATCTGGGGCTGGTGATCATCGACGAAGAGCAGCGCTTCGGCGTCGCCCAGAAAGAGCGCTTCAAGAAGCTGAAGACCCAGGTCGACGTGCTCACGCTGAGCGCCACGCCGATCCCGCGGACGCTGCACCTGTCGCTGCTGGGCATTCGGGAGATCAGTCTGATCACCACGCCTCCGGTCGACCGCCTTGCGGTCCGCACGTATCTGACCCGAGCCAGTGACACGGTGCTCGAGGAGGGCCTGCGGCGCGAGCTGGCCCGGGGGGGACAGGCGTTTTACGTGGTGCCCAAGATCATGGGCATCGAGGAGCATGCCGAAAGGATCCGCGCGCTGGTCCCCGAGGCGCGGGTGCTGGTGGCGCACGGCAAGATGCCGGCACACATGCTGGAGGAGGCGATGGTCTCGTTCGTCGAGCACGAGGCCGACGTGCTGGTCTCGACGACCATCATCGAGAGCGGCCTGGACATCCCTCGGGCCAACACCATGTTCATCGCCCGCGCGGACATGTTCGGGCTCGCCCAGCTCTACCAGCTGCGCGGACGCATCGGCCGCAGCAAGCACCGCGCGCACTGCTACCTGATGGTCGGCTCGCTCGAGAAGCTCCCGCCAGAGTCACGCCGCCGCCTCGAGGCGATCGTGAAGTTCTCCGACCTCGGCAGCGGCTTTCACATCGCCAGCCAGGACCTCGAGATTCGCGGGGCCGGAGAGATCCTGGGGGCGCGTCAATCCGGACAGATTCAGGCGATCGGGTTCGATGCGTATTCGCGGATCTTGACCGAGGCCGTGGCCGAGCTCAAAGGCCAGCCGATCGTCCGCGAGACCGACCCCGAGGTGGCCTTTGATGTGCCCGCCTTCTTGCCCGACACCTACGTCGAGGACACGGGACAGCGGCTCGATCTGTACCGCCGGCTCTCGCTCGCCTCCGACATCGACGCGGTCAACGCGGTGATGGAGGAGGTGCGTGACCGCTTCGGAGAGCCTCCCGAAGAGACCGTAAACCTCGGGTTCGTGATGGGATGCAAGACCTACGGGCGGCGGCTGCACGCCACCGCGATCGAGAAGAAGGGCGCACGCCTGAGCGTCCGCTTGCGGGACGACACGCCGCTTCCAGCCGAGGTTGCGGCCAAGCTGCATCAGCTCACCAACGGCCAGATGCGCATGGCCGGTCCCGATCGCATCATCGCCTCGCTTCCCGATACCCAGCGCAGCAACACGCAGCTCGAAGCGGCTCGGGCTGCCCTCGCGGCGCTGGTCACCTTGGGTCCGGGCTGAGTCCGCCTGGGCCGCAATCGGCCAACTCGGGCGGATCCGGGGCGTTGGGCCTTGTGCTGGGCGCGTTCGGATGGCTGAATCAGGGCGTGCGCCGTCTTGTTGCCCTGGCCGTCGTGTTGACCGCCCTCGGCTGCGATGTGTCCGAGGGCATCCCCGAAGGCAAGCTCGCGGTGGTGGGCCCGACGGTGCTGGGTCCCGAAGACGTGGCCGCCGCTCGCAGTCAGGTGGGGAAGTACGGCCAGCTTCGCTTCTCGGGTCCCGAAGGGGAGGCAACGATGCTCGAGGCGCTCATTGCGACCGAGCTCATGGCGCTCGAGGCTGAGAAGGCTGGCGGCGGGCGTGATCCCCGGGTGGGGTTCGCCCTGCAGGAGGAGATCGCGACGGTGTACCTCACCACACTCTTGGAGCGCGCGGTCCCGCGGGACTCTGTGGCCTCCGACACCGCGGCGCTGCGGGCCTACTACGACGCGCATCCGGATGCCTTCACCGAGCCCGAGCAGCGCAGTGCCCAGGGGGTGGTGTTCAAGAAGTTCGCCGAGGCCGATCAAGCCCTCGCCGCCCTCAAGAGCGGGGCGAGCGAGCTCAGTGACCTCGGCGATGTCTTCGCCACGCCGATGCAAGCTCGCGATGACGCCGAGTACCCGGCGTTCCACCCGTACCTGTTCGAGGACGGGGTAGGGGTCGGCGACTTTCTCGCGCACCCTGTCTTCCTGGGCGAGTCGCTGCTGATCGGCCGGATTCAGAAGGTCGCCCCGGCGCGCCTGCGTCCATTCGATGACGCGGCTGTCCAGGAACAGCTCGTGGCGGCGGTCATCAAGCCGCGGCGGAAGGCGGCCCGCGCCGCGATCTTGGAGCGACTCGCGCAGGGGCTGCCGCCGCTGTGACCCGCTGGGCTGCACCGCGCTGCGCAGCGTGATACCCATCCAGCATGCGCTCTGCTCTCGCGCTCGTGCTGACCTCCGCCTTGGCCTCGTTCGCCGTGCCCGCCCACGCCGCGGAACCGGCGTCCACGACCGGGGCCGCGCCGGCCGCCGGACGAGGGCGCATCGAGCTCGATCGCGTTGCCGCGGTCGTGGGCGACGAGGTCATCCTCTCCAGCGAACTACAGCGCTCCGCTGCACGCCACCCGCTGATGCAAGAGGGCATGGCATCGCTGCCCGCGGGCGCGAGTCCGAAGCTGATTCAGCAGAAGTCGCGCGAGATCACGGCCAAGGTCCTCGACGAACTCATCGACCTCGCTCTGATGCGGGCGGAGGCCGTCAAGTTCGACATCCAGATCTCCGAGGACGAAGTCGACAACGCCGTGGCCGACATCGCCAAACAGTACCAGCTCACCATGGACGAGCTCCGCAAGCAGGTTGTGGCCAGCCCCGAGTATGGAAGCTGGGCCGACTACCGTGGCGAGGTGCGCGACCAGATCCTGCAATACCGGCTTCCACAGTATCTTGCGACGTGGTCGGTCAGCGAAGCGCAGGTTCGTGAGCACTACCGGAAGATGACCAAGGACGAGTCGGCGAAGGTTGGGGTGCGGCAGCTGGTGTTCAACCCACCGACCCAGAAATCCGGGGACCGGGACCGGGTCTTTGCCAAGGCGCAGGCCGCTGCGCGGGCGCTGCGCGAGGGCAAGGCGATGGACGAGGTCGCCGAAGGCCTCGGTCAGGAGTCGCCCAACCGGTCCGTCGGTCGCGGCGATGTTGCGCCCGCCATCGAGGACGCGCTGTTCGAAGCAGAGGACACCCAGATCGTGGGTCCGCTGGCATCGGGACAGGGGTACGTCGTCTTTCAAGTGCTCCAGCACGTCGAGTCGGCGGCGCTGGACTACGAGAAGGCCAAAGACCGGATCCGGCAGCAGCTCGAGGCCGAAGCCTTCATCAAGGCGCAGAACGAGCTGCGGACTCAGCTGCGCGCAAAAGCGCACATCGATATTCGCGTGTAGCGACCACTGCCGCGAACCGCGCAGGTGCGAGCGTCCCGCGGAATGACGTGGAACCCCATGCCGCGCACCGGTTTGCGGGCCGTTCACGTCCCGATCACGGGCAGGGGGTTGCGAGCCCGCGGACTGGATCCACCCTGGTGGGGAGGAGCGGGTTTCCTCACGTGTTCTTTCATGTCGTCTTCTTGGACCAGCATCGCCGCACGCGGCGTCGTCGGCGTCGGGCTGCTCGCCGCAGCCCTGTTGGGCACGTCCAAGACCGCAGAGGCTGACCTGGCGGGCCTCGACTCGCAGATCCCGCCGTCCTACGCGCCGCTGCGCTACCACTGGGTTCCCCGTGCGAGCGAGCCGACCTCCACCCCCGCCGAGGGTGCACTTGCCCGCCGCTTCTCGGGCTTGGCGGCTCACCTCGAGGGCGCAGCGACCGCGGAGCTCGATCCGCAGCTGCAGGCGCAGCTCGACGGCATCGTGGCGCGGGCCTCTCGCAAAGCCAACCTCGCGGTCCACGCCCGCGACCTTCGGACCGGCGCGGTCCTCTACGACCACGCAGGGGATACGCTGCTCAACCCGGCCAGCAACCAAAAGCTGCTCACCGCCGCGGTCGCGCTCGACCTGCTCGGCCCGGAGTACACGTTCGAAACCCAGGTGTTTCGCTCGGGCGATGACCTGATTCTCCGCGGCGAGGGCGACCCGTTGTTGGGTCGCGACGACCTGCAGGCGATGGCGGTGATCGTGGCCGAACAGCTCGAGCTTGGCGACGTGGACCGGCTGGTGATCGACGACAGTGCGTTCGCCGACCGACGCTTCGGTCCGGGCTTCAGTGACGAAGGCACCAGTGCGGCGCACGAGGCTCCCAGCGGGGCGCTCGCGGTCGACTTCAGCACGATCGAGGTCCGGGTCGCGCCCACGGTCGGCTCCTCGTCTCCCTCGGTGGAGGTCGATGCCGCTGGGGCGCACGTCGAGATCCGCAATCAGGCAACCGTCGGCCGGCGCGGAGTCATCGCCGTGCGAACCTTCGCCGAGGGCGACAAGACGATCGTCGCCGTGCGCGGTTCGATGAGTCGCAAAGCCCGCGCGGTCGTGGTTCGGCGCCGAGTCCTCGACCCGGGGCTGCACGCTGGGACGGTCTTTGCCGCGCGGCTTGCCGAGCAGTGGGAAGCCGAGCCCTTGCCCGTGGTCCGGGGGACGCTCGGCGCACACGCGGACCTGATCGTCGCCAACGATTCGGCACCGTTGGCCGAGGTTCTCGATCGCGGGCTGGCGTACTCGAACAACTTCATCGCTGAGCAGGTGCTGCGCACCATGGCCTGGCGAGTCTTCGACGAACCCGGGACGTGGGCAGGCGGAACCGAGATCGCCCGGGCCTACTGGACCGGCCTGGGTCGGGACGATGGGGTGATCATCGAGAACGGATCGGGGCTCACGCGTCGCGGGCGACTCACGGCCGAGGGCCTCGTGGATGTGCTCGTTGCCGCCTCGCACGAGACGCCCGAGATTCTCGATGCGCTTCCGGTCTCCGGGGAGCCAGGCACGCTCCGGGCCCGCCTCCGACGGGCGGATGGACGGGTCCGCGCCAAGACCGGCACGCTCAACGGAGTGAGCGGATTGTCCGGCGTTTTGACCGACCCCTCGGGCCGGCCAGCGGTGGCCTTCAGCATCCTCGTCAATGCCAAATCCCGGTCCTACATGCCCGCGGCTTCACGCCGCAGAGTCGAGGATCAGCTGGTGCTCGCGCTGCTCGAGCAGCTCTAAGCGGGATCAACCCCTCACCGGGAGCGTGGCGTTCGAGCTCATATCAGATGCGCACTGGGGAATCGGGGACGGCTTCGGGACCATCGGTGAGCACGCGGCGAATCTTCGACCGCAGCGCCTTCTCGTCGAACGGCTTGGCGAGGTAGGCCACCGCTCCGTTGCGCAGTCCCCAGTAGCGGTCGTGGTCTCGGGAGAACTCGGTGACGAACACGACCGCCGTCTTCGCCTTAGACTCGACGGCGAGCCGGCGCAGCAAGGTGAGGCCGCTGAGGCCGTCGAGCATGACCTCGGAGATCAGCAGCTGCGGCCTGTGCTCGCTACAGGCGGCGAAGGCCGAGGTCCCGGTGCTGACTTGGTGAATTTTCACATCGATGCCGAGCGAGGTGCTGACCTCGCTCACCAGCTTTGCGAGGTGCGCACGGGTGGTGGCGTCGGGCTCGGCGATGACAACGTGGGTCGAAGCCTTATCCATGAACCTTCCTCGAAAACGGCCGCAGCGCAGGGGCGCGTCGCACTAGTTTGGCCCGGTCGTGATCGGTGCGCGGCGGCGGTGAACCAGGCGCGCTCGATCGAGTCGGTACAAGATGGAGGCCACAGCGAATGTGCCGGTTCGAGTCTTCCGCGCGACGTCTTTGACGCTGTTGCGGCCGTTGAGGTTCTCGAGAATCCCCAGCTCCTCTCGCGCGAAACCATTGCGGCCGACGCGTGCAACCACCCCGAGGTGGCACGCGGCGGCCGCAATGGTTTCGCGCGAGAGGAGCTGGGG
>CAYGTG010000468.1:0-6563 GCA_964352485.1 uncultured Nannocystaceae bacterium
GAGCTACGTGGTGTTCGGGAAGGCAGACACGGCGGCGGTCGAGCTTACCGAGGTCTCAGCGGGGATGGGCGGTTTCGCCATGGATGGCGAGGGGCTCGACGACCGCTCGGGCGAATCAGTGAGCGGAGCGGGAGATATCAACGGGGACGGGATGGACGACCTGATCGTCGGCGCTCATGGTGCCGACCCCAACGGCAGCCTGTCCGGACGGAGCTACGTGGTGTTCGGAAAGTCGGACACGGCAGCGGTTGAGCTGAGCGGCATTGCGGCGGGGATGGGCGGCTTCGCACTGGACGGCGAAGCGGCCAGCCACCGCTCCGGGTGGTCGGTGAGCGGAGCGGGAGACGTCAACGGCGATGGGATGGGCGACCTGATCGTCGGCGCGCCCGATGCCACCGCGAACGGTGTCGCTTCGGGCCGGAGTTACGTCGTGTTCGGCGTCCCGACTATCGGCCCGTAGCGCGCGATGCTCTGAAGTACGTATCGCGCGATGCCGAGGGGCCGCAGCTGCCGCTTCAGTCCTGGACAACGACGCGGCGCTCTTCAGGCCCGCCATGGGCCTCGGCGAGCAAGACCTGTTGCGGACGCTGCAGCGGCTGCACGCCGACCTCGCCGAGCACCTCGAGGGCGCCGGCGATGGCGAGCCTGCCGACGAGGCACTCGTGGCCTGTGTCCAGCGCTGTGTGCCCTCGTCCCGCCGCCCCGGGCCCACACCGGTCTGTGGTCGTAGGCAGCACGGACATCGAGGCAACCAACGAATGAGGACCGCCCTGGCAAGGGCGACCCTCATGCTGATCAGCGAGTTGGGAGCGTGACGTTCAGGCCGCGTCTTTGAGCGCACGACCCGCGTGCGTGATGGTGCCCGAGGGGGAAAAAGACCGCGCCCGCTCTGCGACCAAGAAGGCGTAGCAGACGAGCGCGACGCTGACATGGTGATGCCATCCGACGAAGGAGCGGCCCTCGTAGTGGTCGAGGCCGAGTTGACCTTTGAGGTCTTGGTACGAACGTTCGATGCGCCAGCGGTTGCCGCAGATATTGAGCATCTCTTCGAGTGGCATCTTCTCGCTGAGGTTTGAGATTACGTAGTTCATCGGATTCTCATCACGCTCAGGCCATTCGATGAGCAGCCACATTGGCTTGGATTGCTTTCGATACTGGCTCTGAGCGGTGACGACTCGCTCGCTTAAACGCATCGCGTGGCCGGAGGGGCTCCAGTACAGCCGCTGCGCTCGGTCGATGATGTGAACGGGAGGTTGAGAGAGGTCGATGGGCTGGATGACGGTGCGTGCACCCTCGGTGAATGCGAGGTGCGCTCCCCCGGGGGATAGCGTGGGGCATGATTCGAACTCGGCCTGCCAGAGCCGCTCACCCGTGCGCAGGTCGAGCAGGCTCGCCCGCGTGACGTCGCCGAGAGTCGAGCATGTCAAGAACCGGCGCTCGCCGTCACTGGTTCCGCCCAAACCGCGGCCGGACCTCAAGCGCTCGCCAGAGGGAACATGGACCACGTTGGAGCACCAAGTGGGATCGCCGTTCTCGCCGACCGGCTCGTAGCCTTGGTCGGTGTAGAGCAGCAGGTCTCCTTCAACCGCGACGTCGGAGATCCCGCGGGACCCGTAGCACGAGCCGCTCCCGATCGGCTCTGGCTGATTTTCGCCATCGAGGCGGACTCCGGACCAGCGGGTCGTGACCACGAGGAACGCTCCGTCGGCCGTCCACAGAGCGTGGTCGAAGTCGCCGTCCTGGGCGATGAGGGCTTGGTGTTGCGCGGCGGGTGAGTCGCCAAGCCAGACCTCTCCTTCTTTCAGGTACGCGAAGGCGTCGAGAGGGTCTGGGGCGGCTTCGGGGGCGCAGCTGCACAGGATGAGCAGGGAGTACGCGCGGATTCGGATGGGCGGGGCCACGGTTGCTCAAGCATCATGGACCCTGCCTCGAGTCCGAGCACGTCTTGAACACTACCGAAAACGTGCTGTGCGGTAGGAGGACCGGTTCCCATCACTGCGGGTCTCACTCCACCACCTCAGGTGCTTAGTCGCAGCACATGACCTGTTCTTGGAGGCTGGCTACGGGGGTGCTTCGTCAGGCCAGGGTCATCCCCAGCACGCTTCGTCCCAGCGGGCGCGGCTCCAGAACGCGGGCGCGCAACCCGAAGTCGTCGAAACACCGGCACCTTGCGTGGAACTCGATGAGGCTGATGGCTCGGTCGCGGATGCGGATGTGGAGACAGGCGGGTCTGCGGTGGCGACGTCTGGGACCTCCGTGCCACCAGTTGTGCTCTCGTCCGTCGCTGTGCCGGACTCCCCCGCCTCGGGAGACTCGGGCGTGAAGCACCCGACACAGAGGGCTCCCGAGACCCAGCAGGATACGAAGAACCGTAGATCGAGCATGGAGCCATGTTTCGCGACGGGGCCAGCCGCGACCAGTCCCAAATGGGATGGATTCGATCACTGCACGCGACACCCATGGCGTACGGCCGCACCCACGACGACGGCTGTGGGTAGCCGGTCGGGTCGTGGGCGCCGCAGAGCCACGCCGAGTCGCCATCGACGTCCGCGACGAACCCCTGCACGAGCAGTTCAGCGTGCGTGGCACCGTCGCCAACCCAGCTGGTCTCACAGCCGCCTCCGACCAGGACCCATTCGTCGCCTCCAACTACGGAGATCCCCCCTCCGTCCCGGCTTTTTCACACCTCATTTCGCTTCAACAGCAGCACGCAATCCAACGAGCGGCGAGAAGGCCGATCCACCGCGGGACGGGTGCATGGCATCCGGTTCGACTGGGATGCGCATGGCGCAGAGGGTTACGCCGTGGACGTGCAGGAGCGCAGCCACGAAGACTTTGGCGACCTTATCGCGGCGAAGATCCGGCGTGACTGGGACCAAAAGTCCGAGGCTGCCGAGGCCGCTGAGACCGACGACGCGACTTCGGACGACGCCTGAGTTGCCCGCTCACATCCGCGCGTCGTCACTGCAGCTGCCGACGTGTTCGGACCCCGGGGAAACCTCTCCAGCATCGACGTACGGATTGCACGCGGTCAAGTCCGGACACACTGGCGCGTTGAGGTCGCAGTACGGAGTGCAGCACCCCGGCGCGTCACAGATGTCCAGGCGCTCGGCCCCAACGCAGCTCAACCCCGCGTCGCAGCCGTTGATGAACTCGCAGGGCTCGAACACGCCTCCGCCTTTGCCCGACCCATCCGAGGCGCAGATGAAGCCGGTGTCGATCGAATAGCAGCCCTCGTCGGTTTCGCAGGCTTCCGGGTCGAGCGGATTGCAGGCGGGGAGACAAAGCGTCAGGAACCCGTCGCCGCTGATCGAGCACGTGGTCGCCGGGTCCTCGCACACCGGTGCGGCTTCCGATCCGACGCAGTGCGCGACGCAGACGCCCTCGCCGGTCTTCGGGTCGACGTCCCAGCACATGCTGCCGTGCATGCAAGAGTCGATGCCGCTGTTTCCGCCCGCCTCGGCCGTGCAGACCTCGCCGGGTTCGTTCGGCTTGGGGTCCACCGGGACACACCGGGTGGCGGTCCAATAGTTGCCCTCGTGGACCCACGGTGCGCACTTCTCTCCCGGGGGACAGTCCTGAGTCCAGATGTCGCACTCCGCCGAAATCGGACGGTCGGTGTCTGGCGGGAGGAAGCCGTTGCCTCCCGACCCTTCCGACCCGCCCGTGGTCGCGCCCACCGAGCCGCCGGTGACTCCGGCGGTGCTGCTCGAGGCACGCCGAGACGAGCGCGGAGAGAAGCGAGGCGCTGGTAGACGAAAACTCAGGGGGCAACGGTGGGTGCCGCTCGTGGTCTCCCTCCCCGTCGACGCGCAGACGCTGGATCCGGAGGATTTCGAGGTCCGCACCGTCTCGGGAGAGGTCTGCGAGGGCGCAGATTGTGCCGCAGGGGAAGAACTCCTTCGAACGACCTTCCCCTGCTCGTTCGTCGTTCCGTTCACGGCCACGCGATAACGGGCCGCGCCGAGCGAAGCGGCGCGCGCGTGTGCTCGGCTCAGGGCTTGTTGCCGTCGACGGTAGGAAGCATCGTCGTCAAGACGTGACGCTCGACACCCGCCTCGTGCTCCTGTGCCCACCACGCCCGCTCTCCCGCCGTTCTGTCACCGCGGTCCCCTGGGTCTCGGCGTCAGTTTTCGTAGGTCAGCGCGATGAGCTGTGCCCGACTGTTTCGGGTGCCAGGCGGGCACAAGTCGGTGTCACCACATTCATACCCCTCTTCAACGGGGCCGCATTCATCGACGAACTTGTTGCCGGGAGCCAAGCCGCGAGCCATGAAGTCGGCCAGGTTCTCGACGGGGTCGAGCCCGAACGAGAACCCGAGCTGGCGGGAGATCGAGCCGGCAATGACGTCGGGCGAACGTGGTCCGAAAGAGTCGTCGGAGAACGCCGCCACCACGGAGTTGGAGCGGCTGTCGTCGCAACCGATGAGCGCGACCCCGTAGTTCTCGATACCCCAGGGGTTGGTCGGCGTGACCACGACCATCGTGTAGTCCCCACCTCCGGGCCGCTCCGTCGTAAACACAACATTCATCGGTGCCCATGCATCACGAAGAAGAGCCATGATGACTGGGATGTTGTCCGAGGCTCCGTAAGGGTCGGTTTGCTCGAAGTCGTAGCGAGCAAGGCTCGACGTGTTGGTTCGGGAGTCGTCTGGCCCAACGACCAACGTCGGGCCGTCGAAGTTCACGAAGATGACGCGTGGCGCGGGCCAGCTGCCGCTGCCGCCCGAGGACTCTGCGTCATCGTCGTCGGGATCTTGAGCGGGGCCAAGGTCGGGGTCCAAGGCGGGGTCGAACGCCGCCGTGTCCTCGATCACTCGTTCGGCGCAAGCGGTCGCGCTGAGCAGAATCAGGGCGCAGAGGAGCGGGCGCATGAACAGTCCGTACGGTCAGGGAGCTCAAAGGTTCCCGGTAACCGCTCACGGGCCCACAGGGGACAGGACCGGAGGCCCGAGCTGCGCACCAACGTCCGCGTCCGGGCCTTCATGGACCACACGGAGGAGGCGATCCGGCCGCTCTTGGGAGCGCTGGCGGGCGAAGGGCTCTGAGTGTCCTGCCCCCGGCCGGCTACTTCACCGCTCCATTCGACCACACGAATGTGTAGGCGATCTTCGCGCACTGGCCCTTCATGTTGCGCGCCACGCTGGCAGGCGGCTTGGGAAGATCGAGCGAGCCTACGGCGTCTGCGACTCGGGCCTGGTCGACCGGCTCCAGCGTTCCGCCCTTCTTCTGCACCTTCTTCACCGAGCCGTCCTTGCACAAGGTGATCTGGAACCTGGAGGAGCCCTCCTCCATCTTGGCCCCAAACGCACCGACCGGCATCTGGTTGAGAGCTGCCATCACCGCGGTCGCCCAGGGGTCGCCGTCCTTCTTCAGGTCGCTCCAGCCGTCGACGTCGCCGAACGGATCGCCCTTGGGCATCGTGCGCGTCGGGGGATCGTCGAACGGCGTGGGCGGGACGGGAAGCTTGGCGGGTGGCAGCTCCGGATCCTCGAGATCGGTGTCCCGCCTGGGGTTCTCTTCGGGCTCCTTGGGCTGCGGCTCGTCGGGGGACTCGACCCTGGCCTCGGCGTCCTCGTCGTCGGTGACCGCCTCCGCGGGTACGTGGTCCACCGGTGCCCGCTTCGGCGGGATGACCACCTTGTCGGGAAGCTCGGACTCCTCGAGCTCGACCCCGATCTTGACGAGGGTGCCCGGCTGGAAGTCGACCTCGAACGGATCTTCGATGTCGCCGGATGGTCCGAGACGGGCCTGCTGCGCGAGCACGAAGAGCAGAGCGACGGTCAGCCCGCACCCCACCGTCGCTCCCGTCAGCGCCAGCGGGTTGCGAAACACCTCCCGCAGGTCGCCCTCGTAGAGCTTTGGTACCGAGTCGAGCGCGAGTGCCATCGTCTTGTCGACGCTCGAACGCCCGACGGGCTTCAACGGGTTTCACGACGGCTGGGGTCGCGGGAGTCCCGCCGCGCCGGTCTTCTTGTCGATGCCGTCGGTGCCCAGCAGAATCCACGGCTACGGGGTGCAGTCGATGGCGTCTAGCAGCCCGTGGTGAAATGAAGTGGGAGAAAGCCGGGAAGGAGGAGTACGGCGGGAGAGCGCGGCTGGTGCGCGAGTGTGGGCCGGGAGCTGGAACCGGGTGTCGAGCGACGACGCGCCATGCTTCGCTCGACTGCGAGACCGCCCAAATGTTGCCGTTGAAGTCGACGCTCACCCCATTCGCATACCCGGGAATGGCGAGGTCATGCAGGATCGCGAAGGTGTCGACATCGATCCCGAGCAATCGGTTGCCGGTCCCGGCCACCTATAGCGTGTCGTTTGCATCGACCGAACAGCCGACGCTCGGGGCTCGGCGGTCGCTTCGGGCCCGCTTTTCCCCACCGATGCCTTTGCTTTGCCCCTGTTCACAGCAGGCCATTCCGCTCTTGCGCCATCACCGCCCTCGACGGCGGGAAGCCGTACTCCTTCGCATCGGCTTCTTCCCACTTCGTTTTGCTTAAACGCCAGCCTCAATCGCGAGGGGCGGACCGCGGAGGGCCTGGAGGCTGCGCGTACCCTCCTCGCGGAGGT
>CAYGTG010000469.1:0-6558 GCA_964352485.1 uncultured Nannocystaceae bacterium
CTGGTCTTCGGGGACGACGTCTTCGGACACGGTTTCGCGATGTACCGCGACGCCATCGTGCGCTTCGACCCCGAGCGCGGCACGTTTGAACACTACGCGTTCAAGCTCGAGGCGTGGGCCTCCCGCGTCCTCGAGGAGAAGGACTCGTTGGGCCTCCCAGAGCTGATCGCGTGGCGCGAGTCCGGGAAGGACGAGCTTGGAACCACCGACAAGCTCCAACCATCCCTGCCCCGGCTCGCCGCGCTTGGTGAGCCGGTCGAGTTCGTCAAGCGCTCTGACGAGGATCTCATGCGCCGCTACGCGCGGCTGTTCCAGGAGCTCGCGGCCGCCGACGGCATCGCAGCCGGCCTCGAGCTCGACTGGTGGATGTCCGACGACCCCGGCGAATACGAGCCACCCAAGCCAGCGCCCGCACCGGTCAAGCCCTGAGCGTGCTCAGCCCTCGAAGCCGATCGGAAGCATGCGAAGCGCTCCGAGGGTGACCATCGCAACATCGAGCAGCTCTTGCGGGGTGCTCGGCTCGAACCAGGCCTGCTCGGGACGGGCAAGGATCATCGCTGCGGCCGTGGATCGTTTCAGCCGCACCTGGCCCACCGGCTCGGGAATCTGGCGGCGAACTCGGCCCCAAACGTCTCGCCACAACAACACCTCGACCTCGAGGCCCTCCCTCACCGACTCGCGTTTCGCAGTGAGCAACCCGCCGAGGTTGGTTGCGAGCGACCCCTTCATCGCGAAGCTCCACGCATCGAGCCCCCGCTCGAACGTGCAATCGATCTGCACCATGTCGTGGAACTCCTCGGTGACCGCCGCGTAGTCCTGGCGCCCGGTCGGTTCGCGCAGCGCCGTGCACCGACCCGTCCAGCGCCGGTCCTTCACCTGCATCGCCATCTGCAGGTCGAGTCGCTCCGCCGGCCGGCTCAGGCCGTCGGGCGAGAGCCCGGTGCTCGCGTTGGGTGCTGGCGTCCGGTCGAGATTGGTGCGCTCGTACGTATAGTCCCCGAGCGCGAAACCGCTGCGGGAGCCTTCGGTTCGCTCGAGCATGGTGCCCTCGGACAGCAGCTGCGGGTCCACGACCTTGGCAGCCGCCTTGTGGGTACAGCCGGCCACCATGACCACGAGCACGAGCGAGAGCCGTCGCATCTTGGCGAAGCATACGTTCCGCACGAGATTTGTGGAGCGCGCCATGGGTGCGAGATACTCCCCCCATGACGCGATTTGCCTTGGGATGTGCCGCACTCTTGCTTCTTGGCGCCTGTGATGGAGATGAGGAGGGTTCGGGAACCGGAGGAAGCACGGGCGTCGCGTCCTCCACGACCACGGACGCCTCCGGCGGCGGCTCGAGCACCACGACCTCGGGTAGCAGCTCCACCGGCGCGGGCGACAGCAGCTCAGGGGGCGGCGCGGAAGGCAGCAGCTCCAGCAGCGGCGCCGCGGCAAGCAGCTCCACCGGCACTCCCGAGGCCTGCGACCCACCCGTGGTCGGTGAGTACAACGCGTGCATCGACGAGAACGGCAGCACCGACAACACGCAGTGCAACTACGTGGGCTCAGGCGCGTCGGTCGGAACCGTCGGTTGCCTCAACGGACCGACCGAGGGTTCCAACGTCTGCATGATCCGAGACTGCGTCGACGACTGCGACTGCTTCAGCCCTCCGGCGACGGGGAACGCGCCCTCGGTCTGCCGCGAGACGCTCAAGGGCGGTGGAACCGCGTGTGTCCTCGCCTGCGATGAAGGGCAGACCTGCCCGGACGGCATGACCTGCGACGGCGGGCTGTGCTTCTTCATCCCTGCGTAGGGTGAATCGGTCGACTCCAAGCCAGCCGGCGGATCGGGGGCATTCGGGTCGAGGACGACCTGAGCGCCGGCCCCGACCCACCGCTGCGCGCCGAGCAGTGCTCGGAGCTCGGCCCTACTTCTTCTTGCCCTTCTTCTTGCCCTTCTTCTTGCCCTTCTTCTTGCCCTTCTTCTTCTTGTCCGCGTCCGGAGTGGGCACCGGGGGCTTGTCGTCCGGCTTTGTGTCCGGCTTGTCGTCCGGCTTGTCGTCCGGCTTCACGGGGACCTCGTCGGGCTCGGTCTCCTCCCCCTCGAAGAACTTGGACGTGCCGGTCTTCTTTCCGGTGTCGTCGAAGAAGGTCCACTTGCCGTGCTTCTTGTCGTCCTTGTACTTGCCCTTGGACTCGAGCTTGTCGTTCTTGTGGAACGTCTCGGCCAGGCCCTCGCGCTTCCCGTCTCTGTAGTTCTCGATGTAACGACGTTCACCGCCCGGGTGCCAGCCCTGCCACTTGCCCTGCTTCTGGCCGCGCTTGAAGTCGCCCTCTTCGTTCTTCTGCCCCGCGCCGTACCAGTAGGTCCACGCGCCCTGCTTGCGGTTGTCCCAGTACTCGCCCTCGACGCGCTTCTGGGCGTTCTGCCAGTAGCCCAGGAACTCCCCCTCCCGGCGGTCTTCCCGATACGTGACCTCTTCGCGAAGATCACCGTCCTCGTAGTAGGTGCTCCACTTCCCAGACTTCCGCCCGTCGTCGTAGGAGCCGCTGAGTTCAAGCTGCGCGGTCTCGTCAGTCTTGGCTTCGAACCACTTGTTGTAGGGACCTTGGCGCTTTCCACCCTTGGTCTCGCACCACTGCTCGAGCCCCTTGGGCGGGGCGGCTCCCCCGGCCACCAGCTCCTCCCCGCAAATCGTGTCGCTGGGCTCGAGGACGCCATCCGTCCAAACCTCTTCGGTCAGCGGCGTCTCGGTCTCGTCGAAGGTCCGCCATGTCCCGTCTTTGCGGCCCGCTTTGTATGAGCCTTCCTCGGCCTTCTTGCCGCCTGGGTGAAAGCGGATGAACGTGCCGGTCTCAACATCGTCCTTGAACTCGGACTGGGTTGCCGGTGTGCCATCGGCAAAGAACGTCTTGGATGCTCCCTGACGCTTGCCCTCGGCAAACCGGGCCTCGGAGGCCTTGTTCCCATCCTCACCGTAGTGGGTCCAGGTGCCGGACTTCTTGTCCTGTGCGTACTCGCCCTGGTCGGATTTTTCGCCGTTTTCGTGCCACGTAATCCACGCGCCGTGGCGCTTGCCGTCCCGGTAGTCGCCCTCGCGCCACTTCTGCTCGGTCCCGTCGTGCCAGCGGATGGACCTTCCGTGACGAACACCCACCCCGTCTCCTTCGGCCGGCTTCTCGCACCAGGCCTCGTGACCCTCGGGCGGCGCTGCGCCCTGCGGCACCGTGCCGTCCGAGCATGGGAGGCCGGCGATCTCCGTCGGCGGCTCGGGCGGGACATCCGTTTTGGGCTCCGGCTCGGCCTCCTCCGCGGCCTCCGCGGCCTCCGGCTTGGTCGCATCGGCCTCCGGCTTGGTCGCATCGGCCTCCGGCTTGGTCGCATCGGCCTCCTCGTCCGACGATCCGCCGAGAAGATCGTCGCAACCGGTGGAGGCGAATAGCAACAGCGCGGCAAGCAGGGAACGCGAGATCCGGGCGAAATGCATGACGCAACGACCGTTGCACACAAAGCCTCGCTAAGGCATCCACATGCACAGGAAATCGTCGAAGCAAACCATGCTGTCGGGGCACGTCTCTCCCGCGGAGCAGCTCAGGAAGCACGCGTTCCCGCCCCCCTCCACAATCGTTCCGCACGAGACGGTCGCGTCTCCGGTGGCCGGGGCCGCAGGACAGTCACAGTCCGTCTCGCAGCCTTGTGGCGCACAAACGCCAACCGTCGGGGCCATCGTGTTGTCCTGGAGGCAAGTCGCCGACAGGTTGTTGCACACGGCATTGCCCTCGGTGAGGCAGTCGCCGTAGATGCCCTCCGGCGGAGGCTCGTCGCAGATCAGGTCCGGCCACATGCACACCTGGTTGCCGATGCAGTCCATACCGTCGGGACAGCTCGCTCCCCCCGAACAGTCGAGAATGCACGCGGTCCCGCCCCCAGACAGGATGTCCCCACAGACCGACTCCGCCGTTCCCGTGTCGGGTGCCGCGGGGCAGTCGCAGTCCTCGAGGCACTCCAGAGCCGCGCACGCCCCGTGGGTCGGGCTCATCACGTCGTTGAGCAGACACGTGGAGTTGGGCTCATCGCAAACACCGTTACCCGAGTTGAAGCAGTCGTCGTAGTCGGTGGGAGGCTGGTCGCAATCGTCGCCAGTGGAACTGGAACTCGATGAACTCGACGAACTCGAGCTGGAACTCGACGAACTCGACGAGCTGGAACTCGACGAACTGGAACTCGACGAGGTCGACTCATCGATCACCCCGGTCGTCGTCTCGTCGACCACACCGGTCGTCTCATCGACAACGCCGGTCGTCGTCTCGGCATTGGAGGTCGAGCTCGTGTCGACCCGGCCTGATGCCGCGGTGCTGGAAGACGCGTCTTCGGTCGTCGAGCCCGCGCTCGCGCTGATGCTGCCCCCGGTGATACCGGTCGTCCGAGGACCGGAGCTGTCATCCGGGGCTCCGCCGGAGCTGCCCTCCATCGCCCCCATCGTGGCGCTGGAGAACGGATTGACCACCTCCGAGCCGCATCCGAGCCCGAGTACAACGATCCAAGAAACAACAAAACAAGCGCGACGCATGAGACACCCCCGAAGTCTGGGACCATAGCCGGCTTCGGTGTTCCCGAATAAGGGCTGACTCACGCCGAGCGCTCAGGCGTCCCAGCCGCAGCTGCGGCCTTCGTTCTGCGCCTCGAGGTATCCCATCAGCGGCGTGAAGTACTCGAGCACCGCTCCGCCGTCCATCTCACGGGTGCCGGTGAGCTTCTCCAGCGCATCAGGCCATGGCTGGCTGCTGCCCATCTCGAGCATCGCGGCCAATTTCGCGCCTGCCTCCTTGCTGCCGTAGACCGAGCAGGTGTGAAGCGGGCCTTCGTGCCCAGCGGCTTGGCACATCGCCTTGTGAAACTGGAACTGAAGGATGTGCGCGAGGAAGTAGCGCGCGTATGGGGTGTTGGCGGGGATGTGGTATTTCGCGCCCGGATCGAAGTGCTCCTCCCCGCGCTCCGTCGGCGGCATGACGCCCTGATACTTGGCGCGAAGCTTCCACCAATGGGCGTTGTACTGCTCGGGCTTCACCTTTCCCGAGAATACGTCCCAGCGCCACTGGTCGATCATCTTGCCGAACGGCAGGAACGCGATCTTGGACAGCGCATCCTGCATCTGCTTGTTGACCACCGCCTCCTCACTCTCGGACACCTTGCCCAGCAGGCCGATCTCATTGAGGTACTTCGGCGTGATCGAAAGCGCGATCGCATCGCCGATCGCCTCGTGAAATCCATCGTGCGCGCCCTGCTGGAACAGGACCGGCTTGGTGAAGTAGTTGTTGTAGTAGTAGTTGTGCCCGAGCTCGTGATGGATGGTCACGAGGTCCTCGTGGTTGACCTTGATGCACATCTTGATGCGCAGGTCGTTGTTCGAGGTGACGTCCCATGCGCTCGCGTGACAGACGACATCGCGGTCCTTGGGCTGCACGAACATCGAGCGCTCCCAGAAGGTGTCGGGCAGCGGGCGCAGCCCCATCGAGGTGAAGAAGCCCTCGCCCATCTTGACCATCTCGATCTCGGTGGTCTTCTTCTTCTTGAGCGCCTTGGTGACGTCGATGCTGGGCTGCCCCTTGTGAGGCTCGAGCATCGGGTACAGGTTTGCGAACTCCTGCGTCCACATGTTGCCCGACAGGTGCGCGGGGATCATGCCGTCCGGCGCAACCTTGTCGGCGCCGTACTTCTCGCTCAGTGATGCACGAATGTGGCAGTGCAGCTGCTCGTATAGCGGCTTGACCTGCGCCCACAGTCGGTCCATCTCCTGCTCGAAGGCCTCGGGCGACATGTCGTATCGGCTGCGCCACAGCACGCCCATGTCCGCAAAGCCGATCGCCTTGGCGCCCTCGTTGCCCAGCTCGACAAACTGCGTGTAGTCCTCCTTCATGGGCACCGAGATCGTGCGCCAGCCCTCCCAAGCCGCGAGCTGCTCGTCGTAGTCGCGGCTGCTCGCCAGCACGTCGGAGAGCTCGCCCAGATCCTTGCAGGTCTTTTCGTCGTCGGGGTTGGTGCAGAACTTCCCCTTGCCATACGTGCTTTCGAGCTTCGAAGTGATGTCGGCGAGCTGCTTGCGCTTGGCCTCATCATCCGGGGCTGGAACGGTGCTCGAGACCTTGAGCAGATCGATCTGGCGGCGAACGTCGGGCTCGGCCTTCACGCCATCAAACGTGGCGGCCTCGGCGATCGCCTTGGTCTCATAGGCCATCACCTCCGCAGTGAGCACGGCGGCGGCCTTGTCGTGTTCGTCGGTGATGTCGGTGGCCTTGGTCCACTGCGCTTTCGCCGAGCGTGTCCACAGCTCCTTGAGTTCCTTGTCGGTCTTCTCCGCGAACGCCTTCGCCTGCTCGGGCGTTTTGTCGGTCTTTTTCTCGAACGGGCTCTTTCCCGGCGTGCCCTTGGGATCGATTGCAACCCGCTTCGCGGCCTTCGCGTCACCGTCGGCTTTGGCGTCCGCAGCTTTCGGGTCGGGCTTGGTCGCGTTCGGGGCGGGCTTGGTCGAATCACAGGCACCGGCGGTCATCGAGACCAGCAGCGCAGCAACAGAC
>CAYGTG010000470.1:0-4490 GCA_964352485.1 uncultured Nannocystaceae bacterium
GTGGTGGAGTCGGTGCTCGCCGCCCCGTCGCAGCGGTCCCAGCGGTTGGCCGAGTGGGCCGAAGCTCCCGCGGCACGCGCGTGTCATCCCCGCGAGGAGCACCTGCTTCCGCTGATGGTCGCCGCGGGCGCAGCCGAAGCGGACCCAGCATCCATCGCTCTTCAAACCCAACTGCTGGGTGCGCACGTCAGCGCCATCCACTTCGGCTGACCTGATTCGCACCATACGGTGCCGCGGCGGCAATATGATCTTGGCCGGAGAATAGCCGACACGCTCAGGGCCTCGAGTACGGGACGTCGAGCCGCGGTAGCCCGGCGGGTTCGGGCAGGGTGAAGTGCCACCACTCGCGAGCGTAGGGCTTGAAACCAGCCCGCATCATCGCCCGCCGAAGCGTTCTTCGATGGAGCATCGGACTGCCGCGGGCGGCGGCATAGTGGCTGTCGGTGGAGAAGGAGTCCCACGCCGTCCCCATGTCGAGCAGCTCACCGTCCGCGGACTGCAGCGTCACATCGACCGTGTTTCCGCGCGCATGGTTGCTGCGGCGCGCGACGTAGCCCTCGCGCAGCAGCGCGTCCCGGCCCGAGGCCTGCGCCCAGGCGACCATCGCCTCGCTCGCGCGTGCAGGGCGGTAGGCGTCATAGACCCGCAGCCCGAGTCCCGCTTCGGCGAGCGAGGCTTGGACCCGCGCGAGCGCAGCTGCGGTGCTGCGATGGACCCACAGCGTCCCGGCGACGTAGCCCGGAAGCGGAGCGCCGGTGAAGTTGCTCGCGGTGGCATAGCGAACGTCGAGGACGACGCCGGGTACGGCCTCGGAGAGCGAGACGAAGCCCTCCGGAGCCACCCCAACCTCGGGGAAGCGGGTGTGCTCCCTCGGGGACTCGACGGCAGCCAGAGCCTCGACCTGAACATCGTCGGCAACACCCGCATCTTCCAGCGGCGGCGGCGGCGGCTCGCGAGCGCAAGCAGCGGAGATCACGAGGAGAGCGACAAGGGACTCACGCATCTCGCTTCCGCCCAACGACACGGGCCAAGTGCCGCCCCGCGACCCAGTCCTCCGCCGCGAAGTCGATCGAGAGTCCGGCCTCCTCCAAGGTGTCTCGCGCCTGGCCGGGCTCGAGCAGGAACCTGCGGCTTGGCCTGTCGTGACGGGTCAGGTTTGTGACCGTGGGGTGCAGCCAGATCGCTGCGCCGCCGGGGCCCAGCGACTCTGCGACCGCGGACCACAGCGAGAGCTGGAGGTAGTTCGAGCACAACACCGCCGACCACGGGCCCTCCGGGAGCGGCTCCGTTTCGAGGTCGACACGGCGCGTGGTCAAGCCCACCTGTGACGCCGCCGCGACCCGTCTCGCTCGCTCTAGAGCCACCGTAGAGACATCGCAAAGCGTGACCTCCAGGCCGCGGCCGGCAAGCCACACGGCCTGTGCGCCGTCACCTCCTGCCACGTCCAGCAAGCGCCCTTCGCTCGGGATCCACGACACGACCGACCGCAGCGCCACCCCCGGCCCCGGCCCCGGTAGAGCTCGCCCCCGATACTTCGCGTCCCATCGGTCAGCGTCCGCCTGCGCCATGCCCCAAGTCTCGCACGCCATCGTGCGGTACAGTCCGGGCCGGTCATGATCATCTTTGGCACCCGTACGACCAACCCCACGGCAGGACAGGGCCTGTTCAACTGCCCGCGCTGCGGCCCTCAGAAGCCCTACAGCCACAAGAAGCAGAAGCGCTGGTTCACGCTGTACTTCATCCCGGTCATCCCGCTGGGGACCGCTGGCGAGTACCTCGAGTGCAACGCGTGCGCGGGCACGTTCGACATGGAGGCGCTGCACCACGATCCGGCGGCAGAGCGGGCGGAGATGTTCGATCGTCTGCGACGGTTGTCGGTCCTCGCGATGCTGTTCGCCAATCGATACCAGCCCGAGAACGTGAACGCGCTTCGTGCCGCGCTTCAAGAACTCACCCAAGACTTCGTCGCCGAAGAGATCGTCCACCAGGACGTGCAGTTCGCTCAGCAGGCCCAAGCCCAGCTCGAGCCCACGTTCCAGGCCCAGACCCAGGATTTCTCGGCGGATGGCAAATCGCTGCTGCTGCGGCTGATGCTCTCCACGCTCGCCCCCACCCGGCAGGTCGAAGCACAGGACCATCAGACGCTGCATCGTGCGGGGGCGGCGATGGGCGTGCCCCCCGACGTGACCGAGCAGGCCATCGCCGCCTACGTCGCGGGACAGTGAGCTCGCTGATCGTCTTGTGCGGGGTTGGGGCCGCGATCGCGCTCGAGTCGCTTGCCTCTGCGCCGGCGCCCGCCTCAGGCTCTCATCGGTCCGATCCCACGCTGCGGGCCGAGGCGTTGGGGGCGAGTCTGCTGTTGCTCGCAGCCACGGGATACGCCGCCGTGCAGACATGCGGGCCGGCCTACGCCATCCCGTCCACAGGAATGATCGTCTTGGGGGGCTGGCTTCGCGCGAGAGCGATGCGGAACCTCGGCGCTCAGTTTCGGACCGAGGCGGACGCCCATGAGCTCGTCACGACGGGCATTCATGCATCCATGCGGCACCCCTCAGAGCTGGGCTTGCTGTGCTGGACGGCGGGCTTGTTCATCGCCGCGCCAAGTCCGGTTGCCGGTTTTCTCGCGGTCGCCCAGCTCCCGCTTCTGGTGGCGCGACTTCGTCTCGAAGAAGCGGCCCTGGAGGATCGCTTCGCAGACCGATGGAGGCGTTACGCCAAGCAGACTCCGCGATTCGGCGTCTGAGTCGGAGAGCTTTCGTCGAAGTTCGCCTTGCGCCTGCCCAACACAGTTTCAGCTAACCTCGTCGCGCCCGATGCTCTGATACACGTCCTCGAGATCGCTGCGGACCTTCGACATCGAGATCACCTCGACGTCGGCCAGCACCAGCGCCTTGAGGATCGTCGCGGCCCGCGTCTCGTCGCCGTGAATCCGCACCTTGATCCTCCCCCGCGGGCTCGTCAGCGGATCGACGGCCTCCTCGTCCTTGTGCAGCGGCTCGACGCCCTCGATCAGCCCCTCGTGCTTGCGCAGCACCTCGAGCGCGGTCGCGAGTCCGCTGGTCACCTCGACGTGATGCAGACGGCGACCGACGTCGTAGTCGGCGATGACCTCTTCGACCGCGCCGTGCACCTCGAGCCTCCCCTTTTGAATCAACGCCACCGTGTCGACGAAGCGATCGAGCTCCCGAAGGATATGCGAGCTGACCACGATGCCCACGCCTTGGTCGGCGACCCGGCGAAGCACATCCCGAAGCTGACGCCGGGCCAGCGGGTCGAGGCCGTCGGCGGGCTCATCGAGCAGCAGCAGCTCGGGGTCGTGAATCATCGTCCGGGCGATCGCGAGTCGCTGCCGCATGCCCTTGGACAGGGCGCTAATCGTCGCGTCGGCCTTGGTCGAGAGGTCGAACATGTCGAGCACGACGGCGACCCGCTTCTTGGCGTCGGCGTCGCTGAGCCCGTAACACTCGGCGAAGAATCGCAGATACCCCGCGGCGGTCATGCTCGGATACAGCGCGGTGCCATCCCCCAAGAACCCGATCCGCTGCCGTAGCGCGTAGCGATCCTTCCATGCATCGGAGCCATCCCAGGTGACCGTGCCCTCGTCGGGTCGCTGCAGCGTGGCCAGGATGCGCAGCGTGGTGCTTTTCCCAGCACCGTTGGGCCCGATGAGCGCGAGGACCTCACCGCGCTTGATCTCGAGGTCGAGCCCCCCGATGGCGTCTCGGACGCCGTCGTAGGAGTGGCGGATCTGTCGGCATTGCACGTGTTCCACTGCGAATCCTTCTCGTCAGACGCACGAAGCGCCATTTCGGTTCCCATCAACGTCCCATCACCGTAGCGAGGACGTCGATTGTAGCGTTACAACCTCAGCTCATGCGCATGCGCACCGCGATCTGCTCGGCTTCGCTCGCTGCGAGCCTGCTCCTGGCCTGCACCCAGGGCTCCGGAGCGCTGCAGCCTCCGACCGAGCCCGCCGCCCCGCAGACCGGTGGGTTCGAGCGCGCCCAAGCCGCTCGGACGGATGCGGACGTCGAGCGCTTCGTCGTCGAGCTCGGCGACGCACCCACGCTCGGCCCCGAGACCGCCGCGGTGACCGTGGTGATGTTCAGTGACTTCGAGTGCCCCTTCTGCGTCCAGGGCCTCGAGACCCTCAAGCGCCTGCGCGACCTCTATCCGGACGACGTGCGCATCGCCTACAAGGCGCTGCCGCTCGACAACCACGCCAACGCGCTGCTCGCCGCGATGGCGGCCCGCTCGGCCCAGGCCCAGGGGAAGTTCTGGGAGTTCCATGACCTGCTGTTCTCCGGTCAGCGGCTCGACCCCGGCGTGATTCTTTCCTACGCCAAGCACGTGGAGCTGGACATGAACACCCTCGTGCGCGACCTCGACACCCTCGAGTATGGGCCCGAGGTGCGCCGCGACGCTCGGCAAGCGCGACGCCTGGGCGTCTCGTCCACGCCCACATTCTTCATCAACGGCCGGCTCATCTC
>CAYGTG010000470.1:4500-5981 GCA_964352485.1 uncultured Nannocystaceae bacterium
CTCATCTCCGGCGCCAAGCCGCTGGCCGAGTTCGATCGGGTCATCGGCGAGGAGCTGCGCTTTGCCGACGACCTGCGTGCCGCCGGCGTGCCGGACACCCAGCTCTATGCCGAGACGCTCCGCGGCGGCTTTGAAGAGGTGCAGTATGCCAAGGGTCGACGCGGGCTCGATCCGGACGGGGTCTATGTCGTGCCGCTGGGCGACTCTCCGCGCAAGGGGCCTGAGGATGCCCCGATCACCATCGTCAGCTTCGGCGACTTCGCCTGCCCCTTCTGCGCCAAGGGCAACGCCACCTTGGAGCGCATCGAGGCGCACTACGGCGACAAGGTCCGCATGGTGCACAAGCACAAGCCCCTGCCCTTCCATCGTCAGGCCGACCCGGCCGCACGAGCAGGCGTCGCGGCCCAGACCCAGGGCAAGTTCTGGGAATTCCACGACGCCCTGTATGCCTTCGGTCCCAAGTTTGGCTCCGAAGACCTGCGCACGATCGCCAAGCAGATCGGGCTCGACATGCAGGCCTTTGAAGCAGATATGAACGCGCAGTCCGCCGCCGATCGGGTCGAGGCCGACCTCGCGCTGTCGATGGCGCTGGGGGTGAACGGAACCCCGGCGTACTTCATCAACGGCCGACCGCTGGAGGGCGCGTACCCGGAGATTCACATCCGGTTGCTGATCGAAGAAGAGCTGGAGCGGGTCGAAGCCGCGCGCAAACAAGCCATCGCGCCGGCCGACCTCTACGAGCACCTCACGCACACCCCGCTGGTGGACTGAGATGGGTTTCCGACGCCTCGTTGTCCTGGCGTGGCTCGGGCTCGCGCTCGCGGGATGTTCTCCCTCGCTCGACTTCACCCTGCCCGACCTCGATGGCAACGAAGTCAGCCCGCGCTCCGAGGGCAGCGTGGTCGTGCTCGCCTTCTGGGCGACCTGGTGTAGGCCCTGCCAACTCGAGCTGGCGGAGATCAACGAGATGTACCAACGGCTTCACCCGCGCGGCCTCGAGCTCTATGCGATCTCGGTCGATGGGCCCGACACGATCGAGAACGTCGAGTCGTGGGCACAGTCCAATCGCTACGCGTTTCCCGTGCTGCTCGACTCCAGCTCTCGTCTCTTTGGACGGTTCAACGGAACCGGGTCGATTCCCTACCTCGTGGTCTTCAACGCCCGGGGAGAGCGCATCGAGACTCGCCGCGGCTACAACCCGCGCGGGGTCGCGCAGCTCGAGGCGTTCCTCGAAACGCAGCTGGATTCGGGCCCCTCGGCATCCCCGTCCTCCGCCGCCGTACGCGAGTAACCTCCAGCCCCCAGCCGCGTTGCACCCCGGAGCCAACGATGCGATTGCCACCGATGCCTCGACCCCCTTGCTCGGCCGCTTGCCGGGCCTTCCTCGTGCTGGCGAGCGCTTCGATGGCGGCTTGTGCGCCCCCTCCGAACACAACCGCCAGCGACTCCGGCGGCGGAGGACGGGGATGCCGAGGGGCCCG
>CAYGTG010000470.1:5991-6547 GCA_964352485.1 uncultured Nannocystaceae bacterium
CTCGGCGGACGGCCAGTGCGGATACCCGGCGGGGCCCTATGGCACCGGCGTGGGCGACCGACTCGCCAACACCCTCGGTTTCAACCTCGAGGGCTGTGACGGCGACGTCATCGAGCTCGACAGCTTCATGTGTCCGCAGGCCGGCAACAGGGCGCTGCTGGTCAACATCGGCGCCGGCTGGTGCGGCCCCTGCCAAGAGGAGACCCTGGAGTTTCCCGAGCTGTACGAAGAGTTCGAAGCTCAAGGGCTGGAGATCGTTCAGGTGATGTTCCAAGACTGGACCTCGCAACTTCCGACCCGCTCGTTCTGCGAAGACTGGGTCAGCGGACAATGGGCAGACCGCCAGGTTGATCTCGACCTCGCGTTTCCCGTGCTGCTCGACCAGACCAACGAGTGGACCGGCGTCTACCTTCAGAACCCGCAAGCCGCGACTCCGATCAACATGCTCATCGACGCCAACGGCAACATCCGATGGAAATCCGAAGGACAGAAGGTCGGACTCGACGTTCTGCGAACCCAGATCGGCGCCGTCCTGGCGTCGCCCTACGAGGTGCCC
>CAYGTG010000471.1:0-4887 GCA_964352485.1 uncultured Nannocystaceae bacterium
TGAAGCTGAAGAACGAATACGAGTACCAGAGCCCAACCTTCCGACGGATCCTTGCGGAAGGCAAAGCCCGCGGGATTCGAGAGGGAAAGCTGGAAGGCAAACTCGAGGGCAAGCTCGAGGGCAAGCTCGAGACCCTGGAGGTCCTCCTGCGGGCGCGCGGCTTCCACCTCGACGACGCGACCCGGGTCCGGCTGCAGACGTGCGAAGCGAACGAGCTGGACGCGCTTGTCGTCCGAGCGACCAGCATCGAGAGTCTCGACGAACTCTTTACCGACTGATGCGCGAAGCGGCGATTCCCGTCGTTCGGTTCCGCTCAGTGCAGCCGATCCGCGCCGCCGCAGCAGCGCTTGTACTTTTTGCCGCTGCCGCAGGGACACGGCGCGTTGCGTCCGGTCTTGGGAGTCTCCCTGCGGACAGGCGTTGTGTCGCGAAGCACTTGCTCGGGCGAGCGTCCGGCGAAGTCGGGCTGCGGGGTCTCATTCCACGCATCCATCAACACCGGCATGAAGCGCTCCAAGGCCTCTCGGGTCGGCGGCTCGTCCATCGTGTCGAAGATCGCGTCGATGACATCCATGGGGTGGTTGGACTCGGCAAGGCGGGCTCGGACCTCGCGTGCGTCCATCGAGGTGCCCAGTCGCGCGAGCGCCCACTCCAGCTCCTGCGACATGCTCGTCGGCCCTGGCTCCGGTCGTGAGGGACTCGGGTCGCTGGCCTGCCCTGTTAACCTCTCCACGCTCACCGGCTCCATCGGTCCATTCGCCCAAGGCGTGTCCTCCCATTCGTAGATCAGGAACTCGTCGTCCTTGCACACCGTACAGAAGGCGAAGATGGCGTCGTCCGGCTGCTTGAGGACCCAAAGCAGCCCCGGACACGACTTGCCTCCCGGACGAAGGCGGCAGGTGATCAGCGTCTCTCGCGTCTCGCCGATACCCAGCGGGCCGCCGTACTCGATGCACTGCGCTACCCGGATCGACCGGTTGCGGATCCGCGAATCATCGAGGAACGAGCCATCTTCGTTGAGCCAATGCCACGGATTGACGACGGTGCACTTGGACGCCACATCGTCAATACACACGCGTCTGGGTCGACTCGTCAAGGTCTGGACGCACGGTGTTCTGGCGCGACCGGAACGCTGGCAATCAACGACTCCCCGGCGGTACCGTCCCGCCCGTGACCGCTCCCACCGCTCACGCAGTCGACGCGTCCTCCTTCCGGGATGAAGCCCACGCCGAACTCGTCGCGATGTTCAGCCAGCGCTCGGGCAGCATCGGGCCGGAGTTCCTGGCCGATCACCTGCTCCAGCTCTACCCGCAGGAGGAATGGCCGCTGCTGCGCGATGCCGGACGTGCGCTGCTGCGGCGATTCGACAAGGCTGCAGCCGATGCACTCGTCGTAGCGTCGCGTCCGAAGGGGGCGTGGCGGGGTCGTTACACCACCGGGCGTCGCCGCGGCCCCGCTCGTCCCTACCGGACGCAGGTACTCTCGCTGTCGCCGCTGCGGATCGCATGCAACTGTCCGGACTATCTCTCGGGCAGCCTCGGTGTATGCAAGCACGGCCTCACCGTCCTGGCATCCATCGCCTCCAAGAAGCGGACGCTTCGCAAGGCGCTCGAGTGGACCGGAGCGCCCGCGCGGGTATGGTGGGAGCCCGCGCGTCCGGTCGAAGGTCGCGGAGACTGGCTGGAGGGCGTGCGCTACGCGGAGGCATCCGACGCTCACCGAGCGCCGCGGACGGAAGCTGGACGCGAGCGCGTGCTCCAAGACCTCGATGCGCTCACCAAGCGCCGTCGCAAGCATGAGGACCCAGCCTTGCGCGCACGTGTGCACCGAGAACTCCAGCAAGTCCAGCGCATCCAGGCCCTCGCTCTCTCCAAACGCGAGCGTGCCCGAGCGCTGCGGGGCTTTCGCCTCACGCCCTACGGCTACCAACATGAGGCCATCGAGAAGTTCCTCTCCACCGGCCGCATGCTGCTGGCCGACGACATGGGCCTGGGCAAGACCGTGCAAGCCTCTGCGATCGGACATGTGCTGGTGGGCGCCAACAAGATCAGCCGAATCCTCGTGCTCGCGCCCGCGTCGCTCAAGAGCCAGTGGGTCCGCGAGTGGACGCGTGCGACCGATGTGCCGGTGCAACCCGTAGAAGGCGCGCCCGAGGCCCGGGCGGCGCTGTATCGCGACACGAAGTCCGGCGCCCTCGTGGCGAACTACGAGCAGGTGTTTCGCGACCTCGAGCTCATGCAGGCTTGGGCCCCGCAGCTGGTGATCCTCGACGAGGCGCAACGGATCAAGAACTGGGCGACGCGAACCGCTCGCAACGTCAAGCAGATCGATGCGCCGTATCGCCTGGTGCTGACCGGCACTCCGATGGAGAACCGCATCGAAGAACTCGCCTCGATCATGGACTGGGTGGACCCCGATGCGCTCGCCCCCAAGTGGCGCCTTCCGGCCGTGCACGGGGTGAGCGCTGATGGAGGCCGCGAGATCGTCGGCGTGCGCCGTCTGGACACCCTTCGGGCGCGACTGCAGCCCTCGATGTTGCGTCGGCGTCGCAGCGAGGTGCTCACAGACCTTCCCTCGCGTACCGACACGGTCTGCCCCGTGGTGTTGACGCCGCAACAGGCCGAGGTCCACGACGACCTCAACCTGCCGATCGCGCAGCTGTTGGCCATCGCTCGGCGCCGAGGCCTCAGCCAGCCGCAGTTCCTTCGGCTGATGAGCTTGCTCAACACGCAGCGAATCGTCTCCAACGGCTTTGGGCAGTACGCGTTCGACGAGGTGTGGCCCTCCCTCGAGGGGCAGCCGTGCAGCGAACGAAGGCTCGCGAGTCTAGGCATGCCCAAGCTGGAGCGATTGCACGAGCTCATCGAGGGGTTGGTCATTGACCAACGGCGTCGCGTGGTTGTCTTCAGTCAGTGGCGGCGTGCGTTGCAGCTCGCGCGCTGGCGTATCGAGCCCCTGCTGCGCGCTGCCGGTCTGCGGGTTGCGATGTTCACGGGGGCCGAGAGCCAGAAGCGACGCACCCACAACATCGTCGACTTTCACGACGACCCGGCGTGCCGGGTGCTGCTGTGCACCGATGCAGGTGGCGTGGGCCTGAACCTGCAGCGGGCGGCCAACAGCTGCATCAACTTCGAGATGCCGTGGAACCCGGCGGTGCTCGAGCAGCGGATCGCGAGGATCCATCGGCTGGGGCAGCCCGATCCCATCGATGTGTTCAACCTGGTGTCCGAAGGCTCCATCGAGGCGCGCATCGCCATGACGGTCGCCAACAAGAAGGCGATGTTCACCGGGCTGTTCGATGGAACCACGGACGAGGTCCTGTTCGACACCGGCGGTGGGTTCCTGGCCGCCGTATCCGCGCTGGTCGACGTCCCCTCGGGGGAGAGCGGAACGGTCGACGACGACGAGTCGGGGACGAGCCCCGAGGAGGACTTCGAAGACCACCCGCTCGAGCAGCCCCCAGTCTCCGCGACGCCCAGAGCCGAGCCCCCAGGGCCGGGCGCCGATGAGGTTCGCTCGATGTTCGAGCAGCTGCGGGTCGAGACTCGCGATGACGGCGGCATTCGCCTCGAGGCTCCGCCTGAGGCCGCGAAGACGCTCAGTGCGTTGTTCTCGGGGATGGCCGCTCTGCTGGACGACGCGGCCCGTGCGGGGGCGACCGATCGTTGACCGCTCCCACCTCCGCTGGAACTGAGGACGGGGGAGTCGCAAGGACAAGGCCACGAAGCTCCTGGGTCGTCTTCTATCGAGGCGTGCACATGTTCGACATGGTGCACACCAGCATCGCGCGCGGAGGTGCCGAGAAGAGGATTGTCGATGCCGTCCGCTCGATGCTGGCCGGCCGACCGATGCGAGGGGCGTTGGCGGTTGAAGCTGCGAAGGTCTGGAATGAGGTCATCGCGGCGGCGAGCCGAGCCGCGGTACCGACCCTGATGACGACGACCGGCCAGGCGCTGGTGTTCTGCGTGATCGAGCTTGCATTCCGGCCTCCCGATCATGCTCGGGTCCGCGATGCGATCGGTGCACGGGTCCGGCAGCCGCAGACCGCCCGGACCAGCAGCAGGGATACCCTCGGGCCACGACCCGTTGTATCGCGGCCCACGGTCCTGCGCATTCGCGCCGTTCTTCGAGCGCCGCGTCCGGTCGTTTGACCGCAGCGCCGACCCGCGCGATCCTTCGGCCTCTCTTCCGCGTGAAGCCCCCGAGCGAAATCGCCGTCCTGCTCCGCGAGCTCACCTCGTCCGAACCTCGCAAGGCCCTCGAGGACGAGCTGGCCCGCTCGCTGCGCTCGATGCTGCACCGCGTGCTCGTCCAGCGCTGCGCCCGCGCGGGTGTCACCGCGGATCTCGACGACGCCACCCACGAGCTCTTCCTCAAGCTCTTCGATGCAATCCGCACCGGCGAAGAGCCGCCCAGACACGGCCAGGAAGACGGGTACATCACGCGAACGGCCGGCAACAAGGCCAACGACATCCTCAAGGGCAAGGGCGCCTTCGGGTTCCGCAAGCACCTCGAGTCGCCCGACCAGATCCCGCGGGCCACCTCCAGTCGCACCCACGAAGATCAGGTGGAGGCAGCGGAGCTGAGGGCCGTGCTGGAAGAGGCCATCGAAGCCCTGCACCCGACCTACCGCGACGTCCTCCAAGCCCACTACTTCGAAGAGACGCCGCTGGTCGACATTGCCCGCCAGTGGCATCAGGCCGGTCGCGCCGACACCTTCGAGAAGGCCAAACAGAACGTGCAAAAGGCGGCCTCCAACGGCCGCAAGCGCCTGCGCGTCCTGATCGCAGAGACACTCGACGGAGGCCATCATGGATGACTGCATCCAGCTCGTCCTCGTCGATCTCGACAACGTTCGAGGCCACGACGCGCGGCCGCTCGAAGAGT
>CAYGTG010000471.1:4897-6536 GCA_964352485.1 uncultured Nannocystaceae bacterium
TCTTGGCCTTCGCAGCTGCCCCGCTCTCCCGAGCACGCCGATGACCCGGCCCCCTGCGTGGTCGCGTACGCGATGAACCTCGACACCGCCGATCACCACGTGAGCTTCGAGGCTCTGCGCGCCCTCGCGGAGCAGCTCGCCGCCGCGATTGGCGGCTCACCCCTGCGCGGAGTCGAGATCGCGTTGACCCTCCCCGTGAAGGAGTCTGCCGACGCCGCCCTCGAGCGGTTGCTCGTTCACGCGGCCACGCCCGCGCACAACGGACGGCTCGCGGCCGTGCACTTGGTCTCTGAAGATGTTGGGCTTCGCGAGAACATCGCGGCCTACCTGGGCGCGAAGTACCAGCAAGCGAAGAAAGAAGGCGTCATCTCCTGGTCCTTCGTGGGCACAAAGAAGCCCACGTCCCGAAAGGCGCGCAAGCCAGGCGTTCACGCGCTTCGGGACGACGAGCCCGCGCACCCACACATCGCCGTCGACGCCCCAGAGCTCGTCGCCCAGCTCGGACGCAACCTCGTCGACGTTCCCCAGGGCTCGTCCCTGCACGAGGTCGCCGTCGCGGCCTCGACTCGCCCAGCGCTCCTCACCCAGCTCGGGCTCACCACCAGGAGCCTCCGCGGCGTCGAGCGCTTGGGCCAGCTCGCCGAAGGGGTTCGCCCCAGCCTCAGTCCGCTGAACGACCTCGATGGCGTGGAGTTCTGCCGGGGCTCGCTCTCGAACGGGGAGTACAGCGAGGCGCGCCCGTCCACGCTCGGCCCGGGGGCGGTTCGGCTCGACGCCCCTGCGGGAACGCTCGCAACCCGACTGCCGACCGCGGTGGTGCTCGCCGTCCCTGGACCCCTGCCAGCCCACGCCGGGAGACTCGACGATCGCACCATCGTCGAGCGTGTGGACGACGCCGCGCTCAGGGACGCCGCGACCGTCCAGGTGGAGCTGTCCTCCGACGGCCGCGTGCTCAAGGCCGAGGTCCACCGCGGCTTCCAGAACCCGCTCGCCTGCTGGTGGAGAACCTCCACCAAGACGGAATCCAAGCTCCGAATGGGCGGGGGCGTTCTCAGCCTGAGAGCGCTCGTCAAGGTCGACGCACGCTGCGCCGTCGACCGCGAGAACGCGTCGGTTTTCCTTCAGGCCCCATTCGAGGGGTCCGTGTGGGCCACCGTCGATCCCAGCTCCGACGACATCGTGCCGGGCAAGGTGGGCACCGTCCCGGTCGCCTGTCTGCTTCGCGCTCAGCGCAAGCCTGGCCCGGCGCGCGTCACTCCGATCCAGCGGGTCTCGTCTGCGTTCTTCAAGGTGCACTTCGCCAAGCACATTAAGCATTTCAGGTACTTGCGGCGCCTCCCGCTCATGGTGTCCGCATGAGGAGATTTTTTGTGTTTTCGAGGTTCAGCTCTTCGTCGGCTTGGAGTGGAACCGGTGAGGGGCACCGCCCCGCAACTGAAAGCGAGGGTCTGCCATGACCAACGACATCGCAATTCGTCCCGAAGGCCCGGCGGTCGTCGCCGTGGTCGAAGCCTGGCTCGAGGGCACCCTGCCGTCGCAGCGCGCCGAGCAGCTCCGTGCGTGCGTCGAGCAGCCCGGCCTGTGGCGTGACGCCTACCGCAGCGTCGTTCGCGAGCTGATCACCGAAGCGATGGTTCCT
>CAYGTG010000472.1:0-6530 GCA_964352485.1 uncultured Nannocystaceae bacterium
GGAAACAGAGTCCGACGACGACGCCTCATCCTCGGGAGACGCACAGCCTCGTCTCGACGTGTCGCCTGGTGATGACTCCGAAGTCTGCGCGCCACCGTCGTTCTCCCCCTGCGATGGCGGCGATGGGCTCGACCTCAAATGGCAGCGCGCGCTCGGTCTTTGCGACGGCGACAGCGACGCTCTCTACACTCAGTCGACGCGACCGGGCGCGGTCGCGATCGTTGAGGGGCGGCTCGGCGGTCCGAAGAGCCCCTACGCGCCGCGCGAGGGTGAGCGCATGGTCGTGCTCTCCACCGGAGATGCATCCGATCTGAGCCTGAGTCCACAGGCGCTCCGCGACAAGCGGCCGTTCGAATGTGAAGACCCGCTGTACTGCCCCAGTACCGACCTTGGGGGCGGGCGACGTGGAGCTCTCCCCGCGCCGATGACGTGGCGTTCGGTCGACGACAACGGAGACTGCACGCAAGACCCTTCGCTCATCGGCGAAGGAGACTGCTCCAGCAGTCTCGCTGACCCCTGGCTCGGTGGCGACGGTGCGTACGACTATGGCGAACTCCGCATGCATGCCGAGGTGCCGCGGTTCACCGACGCGCTGCAGTTCGATTTTGCGTTCTTTTCCAGCGAGTACCCGGTGTTCACGCAGGACGTCGATGTGGCCTACAACGACATGTTCGTGGCCTGGCTCGAGTCCGAGGCGTGGACAGGCAACGTCTCCTTTGATGACTCGCTGCAGCCGATCACAGTGCACAGCGTCTTCATGGACTACCGCAGCCCGAGTGAGGCGTGCCCGCATTGCAGCGCGCCGGAGCTCGAGGGTTTTGCCATGGAGCACCACGCCGGCACGAAGTGGCTGACGACCAAAGCTCCGGTCGTGCCTGGCGAAACGATCGACCTCGTGTTCGCGGTCTTCGACCTCACCGATGCCACGTTCGACAGCATGGTCTTGCTCGATGGATTCGAGTGGTCGTGCAGCTCGACGCGGCCGATCACCACCGAGGGCTGAGCTGGCCGAGTGTCGGCGGGAATCGCGCCGGGCAGACGATCAAAAAGGCACAAAAAAAGTGCCTTCAGGGTGAAGGAACGAGAGGCCGATGGACATTCAACAAGTGTGAGGCCCTGAAGGCTTCACCGCTGGCGGGGGTCCCTCGTCAGTGTCAGTCCAGACAAGGTCGGCATCCCTGGCGCGAGTCACGTCCCCCTAATTCGTGGCTCGCGCCACTTTTTGTGCAACCCAGATGCTCGAACCAAAGAAGCGCCCGACCTCGCGAGAGGCGGACGCTCTTTTTCGTTGGGCCGGTGCGCTGGGCTACAGCCCGTCGAGGGGGTTGTCCCCGCCGCCGACGTCGATGTTGTCTTCGCGCTTGTTGCCGGGGTTCACTTTCACGGACACCTTCGACTTCTTGTCGTCGCTCTGGAAGGTGACCCAGGCTTCGCCCTTGGCGGACTTCGTTGCCTTGAGGTGCTGCTTGCCGCCGGTCGAGTACGTGACCTCGATCGAGTATCCGCTGTCGGTGGACTCGACGTAGACGACGGCTTCGTGCTTCTTCTTGCCCTCGTTCAGCACCAGGACCAGCTCTTCGCCGGTTTCCATCTTGTGCCCCGGGTGTTTGAGCGTCTTGCCTCCGGTCTCGATCTTGAGCTTCACGAACACCTTCTCCGCAGCTGAGGCGGGCGTGGAGACAGGTGCGGCCAAAGCGCTCGCGGGTGCGACCGGAGCGGTCATGAGGGCGGCGAACGCGACAGACAGCAGCATGGCCGGCTTTAGACGAGCTTGCATGGGCAGATATTCACCCTGACCACCGCGAGACGGCAAGGTTCCAGGCTCACGCGCCGCGAAGATCGAGGGTTGCGACGCATTCGACGTGATGGGTGTGGGGGAACATGTCGACCGGCTGAACGTCCGCGAGGTCGAATGCGCCATTGTCGCCGCATAGGATGGCCAGATCCCGTCCCAGGCTCGCGGGGTCGCAGGATACGTAGATCACGCGCCGCGGCTTGAAGTTCGCCACCGCCTCGAGCGCCTCGGGCAGACACCCGCTGCGAGGCGGATCGAGGATCACCACGTCGACCTTCTGCTCCAGCTTGGGCAGCAGCAGCTCGGCCCGGGCGCAGATGAGCTCGACGTTGTCGAGTCCCGCCAAGGCCTTCTTCGCGGCCTCGATCGCCGGCGCGCTCTCTTCGATCGCGATCACCTTGCCCACCGTGTCTGCAAGCAGCGCGGCGAAGGTGCCGACGCCCGCATAGGCATCGGCGACGACGGTATCGGCATCGCCTTCGACCCGCGACCGAACCACATCGATGAGCTTCTCGGCTTGCGGACGGTTGACCTGGAAGAACGCGCTGGCCGCCACGAGAAACTCGCGCCCGTGCAGTCGTTCGGTGATGTGTTGCTGGCCCGTCTCCAACCCGTACTCTGCGAGGTCGAGCTTGGGCTGAATCATCACCTGGTCGGCGTCAGCACCGACGCGGATGTTGCACTGGGTCGCGCCCTCGAGGTTGCCCTGCAGCTTGGCCAGGATGTCGTTGATCCGAGGGTCCATGATCTTGCATTCGGGGACCTCGAAGAACTGTCGCTTGAACCGACGGATGTAGCCGAGCTTCCCCTCGCGGACCGTGAACCGGGCGTGGTTGCGGTAGTTCCACGGGTCGTCGGCGCCGATCACCTCGGAGACCGGTGGGTCTTCGAAATCGCCGAACTTGCGAAGTTGGGCCCGCACCATGTCCCGCTTGAGTTTGAGCTGGTGCGGGTAGGCGACGTGCTGAAACTGGCAGCCGCTGCAGCCCTCGAAGAGCGGGCACGGAGGCTCCACGCGGTGCTCCGAGGTGCTCGTGATCTCCTCGACATCGACCGCGACGTAGTTGCGCCGGACCTTGCGGACCTTGACGCGCGCTTCTTCGCCCGGGATCACCCCGGCGGCGTAGATCGGCAACGCAAGCCCTTTGCTTGCGATGCCATCACCGCGGGGGGCAACTTCGTCAAACCGGATGGTTACGGTCTCGCCTTCTTCGAATTCGCGCGTCATTCGTTTTCCAAATCGAGGTCCCACGGGACCTGCGTCCAGGTGCCGGCCCGCAGTGACTGCAGGTTCTCGGTGATCCACAGCATCGTGTCGTCGTCCTCGGAGCCGTCGAGGGCGAGCTCCTGCCACTGCCGACGTGCCGTGACATAGGCCTGGGCCATCGCGGACCAGTCGTCGTAGGCGTCCTGCAGCCGCATGGCGATGGGTTCGATCATCGACCAGCTGTCGTCGTCCTCGACCATCTCCGCGGCGGCTCCAAGGCGAGCCACGATGATGAAGCGGAGCAGCTCCCACGCGTTGTCGGGGTTCGGAGAGCTGCCGAGGTTGCGCAGGGCGTCGTGCAGTTCGCGAGGCCCGTGCACGTGCCACCAGCGCTGCAGCATCCGGCGCGCTTCGCCGCGAGGAAGGTGCCCGTAGTCGCAGTCGCGGCTGACGAGTCGGATCCCGGACTGGCACCACCGGCGAAGCGGGTCTGCAGCATCGATGTCTGCCCGGGTTTGTTCGGGCCGCCGCTGTTTGTCGCGCCGACGTCGGCTCGTAAGCCACACGACCACGACGAGAGCCGCGGCGCCAGCGAGCATCCACTGCCAATGCTCCAGCAGCCAGCTCATTGCGTGACCGGCTCCAGCAGCTCCAAGGTGCAGTCGTCGGCCCGCAGTCGGACGCGGGTCCCAAAGGGCAGCGCCATGTTGCGTCCACTGTCGTGGCCAAACTCGAAGCCGGTCACCACGGGGACGCCGAGGGTTCCCAGTCGCTCCAAGAAGACTTCTTCCGCCGAGGGTCCGACGCCGGGCTTGGGTCGCTCGCACATCGAGAGCTGCCCGACCAAGACCCCGCGCACGCCCCGGAGCGAGCCGCTGCTCAGCAGGTGGGTGAGCGCGCGGTCGATGCGGTACGGCGCCTCGTTGATCTCTTCGATCGCGAGGATGTTGCCCCGCATCGGCGGAAAGAACCGGGTCCCGACCAGGCTTCGCAAGACCTCTAAGTTCCCCACGATCAGGCGGCCTTCGACCGTGCCGCCATGAAGCGCCGACCCTTCCGAGGCGACCACGGGGGGCGGCACCTCTCCGCGCAGGAGGTCGAACAGGTGGGCGACGTCCCCGGGATGAAGGCCACCGAGCTGGGTAAGGACCGGCCCGTGGACCGTGGCGACCGAGGCTGCAACCCAGGCCCACGACAGCAGCGCCGTGACATCCGAGAACCCGACGATCGCCTTCGGGTTGCGGCGCAAGCGGGCGGGGTCGAGGCGGCTGAGGAGCCGAGTGAGCCCATATCCGCCGCGTGCACAGAGGATCACGCCGGGCTCCGGCGCCGAAAAAGCGTTGTGCAAGCCCTCGGCCCGCTCGTCGTCTGGGCCGGCAAAGTAGCCATCAGACTCGAGGAGGTTGGCGGCGAGCTCGATCGGATACCCGTCTCCGAGTGCTCGCTGCAGCGACCGCATGCCCTTGTCCAGCCGCGCCGGTTCGACCGGGCCCGACGGTGCGACGACGTGCACATGGGTTCCAGGGCGCAGCGCGGGTGGAATGTTGATTCCGGACGGCTGGGAGGGGGCGTTCAACGGGGGCGGACTATATCAGGCAACCGTGAGCCCTCTGTATGTAACCGACCCGACGCGGCGGTATTGGGGCCGCCATGCAGCAGAACCTGACCGCCGTGGACGAGTTCGTTGCCGCGACCGCGGTGCTCACGACCGCATCGCTTGCATACGCGGGGAATCTCCAGGCGCCCCAAGCACCGGTCCACGGCGGCGGCCAGATGACCGGCACGACGGGTGGATGTCCGGGGACGGCGGGCGGTATGGTGTCGGGCGCTCCAGCTCCAGCGGGAGCGCACAGGATCTGTGACAGGCTTAAGTTCTCGCGACCCGCGGAGCCTCATCGGAAGCGGATGAGAAGCTCGGGCGTTCCACCTTGGGATGGGGCGAACGATGGAACGACGCGAACGACTGCGGGATACTCGGGGGGTGGTCCGAAAGGAAGAACTCCGCGGGTCGCGGACGCGCACGTTGTCGGACGAGGAGGCTGCGGTCGGTGCTCGCTGGGAACGCTCTACAGGCACCAGGATCGGCCGCTACTTCGTGGAAGCTCGGCTTGGCGCGGGGGCCATGGGGGTGGTGTATCGGGCGCTGGATCCCAAGCTGAATCGGCTTGTCGCCATCAAGATGGCACACGACGCTCAGGCCCGGACCACGCGGGGTGCGGAGCGGTTTGCTCGGGAAGCTCGAGCGATGGCCGCACTGCATCATCCGCACGTCGTGGCGGTCTACGACTACGGCGTGCGAGACGGTGATGCGTTTTTGGTGATGGAGCTGCTCGTCGCCAAGACGCTGACCCAGTGGCTGGAGAGCGAACCTACGTTGGACCAGCGTATCCGAGCGCTCCGGCAGGCCGGCGAAGGGCTCGCCGCCGCGCATGAGGCCGGGTTGGTGCACCGAGACTTCAAGCCAGGCAACGTACTCATCACGCAGGACGGCACCGCCAAGGTGACCGACTTCGGTCTCGCGCGCGTCTTTGGCGATGACGAATCCAACTCCGATGCGTCGCCCGTCGTCGCTCCGCACGAGCTCAGCGGGTCCGGACCGAACTCGCACACCGTCACGGCACAAGGGGTGGTGCTCGGTACGCCGGCGTACATGTCCCCCGAACAACACCGCGCGCACCCGTTGACGCCGAAGTCCGACCAATACAGCTACTGCCTGACCGCGTTTGAGGTCCTGACCGGATCGAGGCTGTTCGAGGCTCCGTCGCTGATGAAGCTTGAGCTGATGAAAGACGAAGGGCCTTCGCAGCAAGCGCTGCGAGGCTTGCCTCTCCCCATCGCGCGGGCGCTTCGTCGGGGCCTTCAGCCTCGCGCACGCGACCGGTTTGCGGATGTTCCCGCGCTGTTGCGAGCCCTCGAGCGCCGGCCTGTGAGGACCTGGGCCGCGGTCGCTGGGGCGGTGCTGCTGCCGCTGGCGTTGTTCGCCGCTCCGGCCGGGGGGGCGGACGACCCGTCGTGCTCATCAGAGGACACCGCGCCGCTATGGACCGACGCGCATCGTGCCCAAATGCGGGAAGTCTTCCAACGCTCCGAGGATCCTGGCGCGGGGGAGGCGGCGGATCTCGTGCTTTCGATCTTCGAGGGCGAAGCCGAAGCGTGGTCCCGGGCGAGGGCGCGGACGTGTGAGCTCGGGCCCAAGCAGCGGGACGTTGCGGTTGCGTGCCTTCAAGCGCGCCGCGCAGACTTCGAAGCGACGCGCGACCGGATCTCGGTGCGGTCGGCGGTGCCGGTCCAGCAGACGACCGAGGTCGCATCCTCACTACAGTCCTCCGCGGAGTGTCTGCAGCCGATGTCGTCGCGACTCGAGGCGGCCAGAGGTGATCCGCGAACGCACGCGTATCTCGACGAGGTCGAGCGACGGAAGAACGCCGCCTCGGACGCGATGCGGCGCGAAGACGGCCAAGCCGCTCGGGCGGAACTCGAGGCTGCACTCGAGGCGATCGGACAGCTCGAGCCGCCCGCGATTCGGGC
>CAYGTG010000473.1:0-6526 GCA_964352485.1 uncultured Nannocystaceae bacterium
AGATGTCGCCGATCACCTGCCCGGAGGCCGAGATCTCGAGACGGCCCGTGGCGCTAACACGACCCTCGACCTTGCCGAGAATCTTGACGTTGGGCCCAGACACGTCGCCCTTGATGAGCGCATCGTCCAGCACCGTGATCTCACCACCGGCGTTGACGTCGCCTTCAACCGCTCCGGCGATTGTGAGCGACGATGCCGTGGTGATGCTGCCTTTGATGGTGGTGTCCTCGGTGATGTAGTTCTGCGGGTTCGTCACGTCGGTTCGGCCTTCGGCACAATCTTCGTCGGACGTGCGGCGCGACGCAACCACCTAGGTGAAAGCTTCGGTACCCGAGCGGACTGGCCGTGGCGCCAAGGACCCAGGTGTAAGCGCGAACACTAGTAGCGCAAAACTCCGAGAAAGAGTCTCAGAGCTTGTCCTTGAGGGACTGCATCGAGGACTTGAGCTCGCCGAACAGCCCCTTGAGCTGCTCGGCAGCGGTGTCGGTGACCTGCTCGAGCGTCTGCTCGGCGGTCTTGAGCTTCTCCTTCACGCCCGGCTCCATCTTCTTCCAAGTCTCCTTGGCTTCGGCTGAGACTTCGGTGGCGGCTCCGGAAAGGCGCTCGCCGAGGTCCCCAGCCATCGTTTTGAGCTCGCCCAGGCCCTCTTCGAGCTGGTCCAGGAGTTCGTGCTTGGCCTTGGGCTCGGAGGTGTCGGAGGCGTCGGATGGGGTCTGTTCAGCTTCGCTCATCGCACTGCGGAGCATAGCCCGCCGGCGAGGGCTGGCTCGCGGTGGTGAGCCCCAGACAGCGTTGAACCCGCAGAATCCTCCGATCCAAGGTCGTACGGGGCCCTAGATGTCTGTTCTTGCCCACTCCGAACAGCGAGCTTACATGTGAGTGTTTGTCGGCTAGCCTTGGTACGAGCCGCGGTAGCCCGTGGACTCGGGGAAAACACGATGAAGACAACGCTCTCCACGCTCGCCCTCCTTGGCCTGTTCGCCGTCGCTGCCTGCAACGAGGCTGACTCGTCGGGCGAAGAGACGGCAGCCGAGGGCGGAGGAAAGGCCGACGGAGTCGAAGACGGCAAAGATGCGCTGGCCGGAGTCGCGGACCTTCACCTCCACATGTTCGCGGAAGACGCCTTCGGTGGCGGCTGGATGCACGGCTCGCACGACGGCTCGGCCGAAGAGGCGATGTCCGACTGCGACGGCGGCACGGATCACGGCCGACTCGTCGACGACCTCACGCCGCTGCTGACCGAGGGCAGCGCGTGTGCGGCCGACCTTCCGGAGATCGCACAGCGGGTGCCGCTCGTCGGCGCGATGGTCCAGTTTGGCGGTGGATTCATTTCCGAGGAGATCGGAAAGCTCCCCGGCACCGACGGTGACACGGGCCGTCACGAGGACCGGACCGGCGGATTCCCGACCTTCACTGGGTTCCCGCGGTGGGACACCATCGCCCACCACACCGCGTGGGAAGGCCACCTTCGAACCGCATACGAGGCGGGCCTTCGGGTCGAGATGGTCTCGGCGGTCAGCTACGACTTCATCTGCCGCGCGACCCCGGTCGAAAACCTCGACCGTCCCGAGTGCGACGAGATGGCCGACGTCTACGTTCAGCTCCAATCGGCGCAGGAGATGGCGAAGCGAAACGCGGACTGGATGGAGATCGCGCTCTCGTCTGCCGACGCTCGCCGCATCATCGAAGACGGAAAGATGGCGCTCATCCTGGGCATCGAGGCGACGCACATCTTCGGTGAAGGGGACTGGCGTGAGGAGTTCGAGAAGGCCTACTCGATGGGCGTGCGCACGCTTCAGCCGGTGCACTTGTACGACAACCGCTTTGCCGGCGTGGCGCCCCACAACCCGCTGCACCACATCGCGCTTTACACCGAGACCTGCCACGTCGACACCGACTGTCCCATCGGCCTCACCGATGGACAGCCCGGCGGCGTAACGCTGGGCTTCGACCTCGATGCCAGCTGCAAGAACGTCGTCGGACTCAAGGATGAGGGCAAAGAGCTCATCGCGGAGATGATGGACCGCGGCATGCTCATCGACGCTGCTCACCTGTCCGAGCAGGCCATGCGTGACCTGCACGCGATGTCGGCCGATGAGAACTACTACCCGTACTTCATCTCCCACGCGCACATGCGAGAGATGCTGTTGCCCTCCAAGCAGATCGAAGAGAAAACCGTACCGTGGTGGGTCGCGGCCAACATCAAGGAAGCCGGCGGCATGCTAGGCCTGCGAACCTTCCCCGACGAGGTCAACACCTACGCGGGCACGACGGTTCCAAACGACTGCCACGGCTCGAGCAAGTCGTTTGCGCAGATGCTCGCCTACGCGACCGAAGCGATCGGCGTGAACGTGGCGTTCGGTGCCGACTTCAACGGCTTCATCGCACAGACCCGTCCGCGCTTCGGTCCCGACGCCTGCTCGGCCTCGGCGAACACGCAGGAGGCGGCTTGTCAGGCCCGGGCGGAAGAGGCGAGCACCGTCGCGCCGCTGGGCACCGACTTCGATGACCTCGGGCTGGCGCACACCGGCCTGCTCATCGACCTGGTCGATGATCTTGAGCAGCTTGGCGCGGACACGACTCCGCTCAAAAGCTCCGCAGACAACTTCGTGCAGATGTGGGAGCGGGCGGAGGGCGAGCGCGACGGCGTGGCTGCCGACATCAGCGACCTCACCGAGGCGCCGATCTCCGACATTGTGATGAACCCGCCCCACGACGACCGCGTCGTCAGCTGCGAATAGAGCGAGCACCGGTTCGTGGGGTCCCCCGGGAGCAGTCCCGGGGTGGCGCTTTTGTTCGGTTTTCGAGGCACACTTGGGCCAGGTGCATCGAAGTCTCCAAGCCATCTCGCTCCCGACTGCGCTGCTGTTGTTCGGATGTTCGTCGACGGTCACGCAGTCCAAGCAGCCCACCACATCGGCTGCGGATCCGGGCCCGACGGATGTCGCATCGTCTTCGAGTCTCTCCGCACAAGACGTGCGGGCCTTGGTCAGCGCGCATAACCAGGCTCGCGCCGCCGTTGGCGTGCCGCCGCTCTCGTGGTCGGACAAGGTTGCCTCGACCGCGGAGGCTTGGGCTGTGGAGCTCGCCTCCCGCGGTTGCGACCTGCAGCACAGCAACGGCGGCCCGTACGGTGAGAACCTGTACTGGAGCAGCGCGCCCCAGAGTCCGCAAGCGGTGGTGGGCTCATGGACCGACGAAGCGACGCACTATGGCGCCCGCAAGAACAAGTGTGCGCGGGGCGAGGTGTGTGGACACTACACGCAGGTGGTTTGGGCCGACTCGCGCAGTGTTGGGTGTGCGATGGCTTCGTGCGGTTCGGCCCAGGTCTGGGTGTGCAACTACGACCCGCCGGGAAACTTCGTCGGCCAGAAGCCGTTCTAGGATCGGCGTTCCTTTGAGACGGGGAGGTCAGCGAAATCTGTCTCGCTCGACGTCCCACTCGTGCTCCAGCACCGCATAGGTGTGACTATCGATGTAGCCGGCCGGGATGTCCTGGCTCCCTGCAAACCACCGGTCGGCGACATGCACCGCCTCTCGCCGCAGACCCAACTTATCGCAGACCCGTGCAGAGCGGACGTTGAGTGCGGCGCAGTGAATCACGATGCGCCGCAGTCCCCAGCCTCCATCGCGCTGGGTCGTGAACGCGGCGCTGAGCAGGCCGGCGGTCGCTTCGGTGCACAACCCTTGCCCTCGTTCCGCCGACGCGACCCAATACCCGAGCTCCGCCTGACGGGCTTGCGCCACGAGAGCGTGCAGCCCTGTGCCGCCGACGAGCTCACCATCCGCGCGCCGGAATACGCCCATGGGAAAGTTCGGCGCGTCGATGGAAGCATAGCCACGACGGCAGTCCCTGAGGAAAGAGAGGGTGGCGGCTTCGCTGCGGTGAGCAAAGTTGGCCCAGGGCAGCCACGGAAGCAGAGCCTTTCGATCTCCGTCGACGGCATCGAACAGCGCGGGGGCATCGGCGAGCTCGTAGCGCCGAATTTCGAGTCGCTCGGTGAGCACAGGCCCCGGCAGAGACGAGGGGGCGACCCACCGCCGGGCGTCCATCAGCTCTTGCCCACAAGCCAGGCGACCAGCTCGATATGGGCGGTCTGCGGCAGCGTGTCGAAGGCGCGGCACTGGATGAGGTTGTAGGCGCCACTGCTGCCGGTGAGGACCTGCAGGTCTTCGTGCAGCGAAGCGGGGCTGCAGCTCATGATGTGCAGGCGCGGCGCCTTGAGGGCGTTGAGCTGTCCGCAGACGTCCGCGCCAAGACCCCCGCGGGGCGGGTTGGCGACGACGAGGTCGGGGGTGCGGTGAGGGTGATGGGGATCGGCGAGAATCGGGGCGAGGAAGTCCTCGACCAGCTCGGGCTTGATGCCGAGCGCGCGGGCGCTCTCGGGATACGACTCGCAGGGCACCACCACCTCGAAGCGCTCACGCATGAGCTTGGTCGTGATGCCGGCTCCCGCGTAGAGGTCGAGCGCAACGCGGCCGTGTGGGAAGCCGCCGGCGGGCACCCGGACGAGGTCGTGGTAGGCGAGGGCTGCGGTCTTGGGGTTGGGTTGGAGGAACCCCTGCGGCCCGACGTACACCAGCTCGTTGCACAGCTCGATCGCCAGGGTTTGGCGGCCGCGAAGCGGGCGAATGGTCACCCCACGCATGTCGTTGCCGCGTCCAGAGTGGACGCCCCAGGCAACGCCGGCTGGAAGCTTCAGCCGCTCGGCGATGCGGTGCGCCAAGGTTGCGAGGGGATCGGCGGTGATGATCGCGACCAGGACATTGCCGCGACCGTCGGTCTTGAGCCAGGCATAGCGAAGGTCGCCGCTCTCGTCGAGTTCGTCGTAGGCCGCCGCGCCCAGGTCGTTGGCGACGGCGACGAGTTCATCACAGGCGGCGGTGATGTCCGGGTGGTCGACGAGGCAGCCGGACATGTCCGCGACGTTGTGGGTGCCGCGCATGAAGCTTCCAAGGACGAGAGACCGCGCCTCGCCGGCGAAGACGCGCTTGGCCGACCAGCGGTAGTGCAGACCGTCGTCATCGCTCGCGACGACGCGATCAACCGACAGGCCGTAATGGGTCTCGAGTTCGCTGACCTTGAGCTCACGCTGAGATGGAATGTCCATCTCCATGACGGCGCATCCGTTGCAGCGGCCGTGATGTCTGCAGGGCGCGGGCCGACGACCCACATGCTCGTTGCGTCGCGAGACGACCGAGCCGTGGGCACGCAGTCGCTGCCGGCTGACGTAGTCCAGCTTGACGTCGCCCGTCTCGCCCGGAAGCAGGCCGGCCACGTGAATTTCCCTGCCATCATGCTGGGCGATGCCGTCGCCGTGGCGCGACAGGGACTCCGCGCAAACCGTAATCGTGTCGCCAGGCTTCATGTGCGAGCAACCACCATACCGGTCCGCTGCAGCTGATTGAAGTACTCGGGATAGGTTTTGCCGACGCACATGGGGTCGCGAATCCCCACGTGGCCCGCCATGGCGAAGGCCATCGCGACGCGATGGTCATCATAGGTATCGATCTCGACCCCGCAGCGCACACCCGCGCTTGGAGGGCGGATCGTGAGACCATCATCGTGTTCGTCGACCTCTGCCCCGAGTTTTCGCAGCTCGGTCGCGGCCACGGCAAGGCGATCGCTCTCGTGGTGGCGCAGGATCTCCACGCCGCGGATCTCTGTGGGGGCCTCCGCGAACAGGGCAGCGACGGCGAGCGTGAGCGTCATGTCGGGCATGTCGGTGAGCTCGAACACCCCACCGCGCAGTGTCCCGGTCCCCTCGACGATGGTGCGGGTCTCTGTTTGGGAGACCCGAGCACCGAGTCGTTGCAGGACCTCGGGGAATCGTGCGTCGCCCTGCATGCTCGCGGTGCCGAGCTGGGCGGTGGCCTTGCCGCCGTGAATCGCGGCCAGGGTGAGGGGGTAGCTGGCCGCGGATGCGTCCGGTTCGATCGCGTACGTCAAACCTTCCAGCGAGCTTGGCGTGACGCTCAGCGTGTTGCCGTTCCAGCTCGCGTGTCCGCCAAACGACTCGAGCACGCGGAGCGTCATGTCGACGTAGGGGCGTGCCGGGGTGCCCTGCTCGAGCACGATGTTGACAGGGCCGTCGGCGAGCGTGGCAGCGACCACGAGACCGGAGACGAACTGAGAGCTTGCGGGCCGACGCAGACGAACCTCGCCCGCGTGCAGGCCGTCGGTCTTGTCGATCCGCAGCGGCAGGAAGCCTTCTTCGTTCAGGCAGTGCAGTTCGGCGCCCATTGAACGGAGGCCGTCGATCAGCATCGCCATCGGGCGCTCTCGCATTCGCGGCGTGCCGTCCATCGTCGCGCCGACGTTGCTTCCGGCGAGCGCGGGAAGGACAAAGCGCGCGACCGTGCCGGCGGTTCCCACGAACAGCTCCGGCGCATCCTCGCAGGAGATGCGACCGCCGGCCCCCGTGACGACCAGCGCTCCGTCGCGTTCTTCCACGGCAACGCCGAGCTTGGCCAAGCAGGCGCGCATGTGCCGGGTGTCATCCGCGTCGAGCCACCCGGACAGGGT
>CAYGTG010000474.1:0-4514 GCA_964352485.1 uncultured Nannocystaceae bacterium
GCGCTCGTCTCGGCGTGCCTGCGAGTCGGACTCCGTACGGCCGCCGTCCCCTGTGGGCCTGTGGCAGCCCATTTTTCCCAGAAATCGCTCGGCTCTCACCGGCTCAGCTTCGCTCAACACCCCGCTGCTGCTCCCCGTCGCCCCACGCCGCACCTGCCGCCCTATCCTCCTGCTCGCCGTACTCCTCCATCCCGGCTTCTTCACACTTCATTTCGCTTAAACGCCATCAGGTTGGGTTTTCGATCAGCGCTTTCACCCGCCCCGCGTCGTCCTCGGAGAGGTCGTCGATCACGATCCGAACGCCCTGACTCCCCCAGATCGACAGCGTCGTGCGGTCGGGCGTGCGACCGGTGGCGTCTGACTCCGCGATGGGGTCTTCACGGGTCTCGATCGAGGTGGACACCGAACCCGACCGCTCGACCACCTGCGGGCGACCGGGCACGCGGCCAAGCTGGAAGCGGATCTCCGACGGGGTCACGATGAGCGATGCGCCACGGTTGAACACAAAGTGCGCGGTGAGCAGCGCGACCACGGTCCAGTAGATCGCGGTCGCAAGCATCGACATCGGGATGACCTTGAGGTCGGCGGAGACCTCTTCCACACCGAGGGCGCTGGCGACCCCCCACACGACCGCCATGGGGAGGCCGAACACAGCGATGACGTCCGCGAACGTGAAACGACGCCACTGAACGCAGGCACCACGACTGCCCTCTTGAATGCGGAGTCGGTCGCCGAACACCCGTGCACCATAGCCTGGCGGGCGTCGGGGCGTCTCGAGATGCGACCTTGTGTTCTCCTGCTCCTAGGCCTGACCATCGCCTGCGACCAAGCTTCGAGCGAGGTCGAGGTCGGGGACGAGCGGGATGACTCGTTCTCCGGCGCGGCCAAGGCCGATGGTGGCATCGATGAGGGAAGCCCGGAGGCGCTAGGCGTGCTGCGGGTTGCGAACACCACGGACTTCGAAGCCCTAGATGTGTCGGTCTCGTCCGGGGGCGTTGGCCTGCTCGTCACGGCGGCGGAGAACATCGTGGCACGGCGCGCAGGCCCTGACGGACTCGAGGGGACGCAGGACGATGTCCCGTTCACGTCTCTTGCCGAACTCGACGCTGTGTCCTGGGTGGGCCCCGTTGCGCTCGCACGCATGCTCGACTTCGCCGATCGCTCCGGATTCATCGAGGAGGCAGAGCCGCCACAGCCCTGGTGGCACCGCTCGATGAGAATGCCTGGCCCCCTGGGGGAAGCACCGGAGGGCAGCGATGTCCGAGACACCTGCTTGGTGTTGGCGAACCAGGACGATCGATACACCCTCCCAGTCCGCCTCCCGGAACCGGGGACGTACGACGTCTTCGTCAATGCCTACCAGGACGCCGCCGGCGACGAGCCAGCCCGGATGTTGGTCAGCCTCGATGGCGAAGCCATCGCCGAGTTCGACGTGACCGCTCTGGACGGCGACTGGGACGTGCATCATGTGCAAACGACCGTCGGCGATGCGGATGGTGAGCCGCGGTCGCTCGAGGTCTCGTTCCTCAACGACGGACAAAGCCCGGATGCCGATCGCGATCTGGTGCTATGCGGCGTCGGCGTCGACAACCTTGGAACAGCGACCTACCCAGGTGTCCCTGAGGGACGCGTGCGGGGCCACGTCGACCTAGACGTCGATACGATAGCCTACGACACCAGCCACCACAATTGGATCAGGGTCGGGGACGGGGATGTCCCCACCCGATGCATCGCCAAGGGCCACAACCCAGGACGGATCCTCTGGGACTGCAGCTTCGATGCGTACGCGATGCACTCGAACTTCGCGCCCTATTCGATCCCGCAGGCGCTCCAGATCTTCCGCGGGTTCGCCCCGCCCCCATTCATCTCCACCGGAGCTTCACGGACCTCTGGCGTGATGCTCGAGAGGACCTCCGCCTACCCTGGATACGTATCCGTCACCCTCCGGCCGCTCGGTGGCGGGGCCGTCGCGCACATCGACTACGACCTTTTCCTTTATGGCGACTACAGGCTCCAGGGGATGAACCTCGACGTTCCCGTCGTGTTTGAGTAGACGCGAGAAGGCCTGGCCGCCGGTCGACTCTGAGCCGGTCTCGTAGAACGTGTCGCTTCCCGAGCCATCCGAGGGGCTCGCAGGCCGAAGGTTGCACCTCGGTTCAAGTTGCTAGTCCCGCGCCTGCGCTGATCGGGTTCCTCGCGGTGGGGAATCCTGCCTCGCGCGCGATTTCAGTCTTTGAGCCGCAGGCGACCGGTGGTCTTGGCGGGCCATGTGGCCAAGACTGCGCCCACCGGCGAGCGGAGTCCGTGCTGGAGCATGGCCCGCTTGGCCCCAATGGTGAACGCGTTGGTGCCGTCCATGTCGACCTCCTCGGGCAGCGTCTGGGTGGCGTTGACGCGGGTGGGACCGGCCTTGGTGGCGGCGACGAACTCTTCGATCTTGGCCTGCATCTTCGGCTCGTCGATGCTCTCCACGCTGGCGTCGAGCCGCACCCAGACCGCGATGGGCTGGTCCTTGGTCCAGCCCTCGTCCACGAGCGGGATCATCACCGCGGCCCTCTTGCCGCTCTGCACCGAGCGGGTGCCCCGGATGCCCCAGGTCTTGTAGCCGAGCAGATCCGGGCGGGGGATGGCCTTGGCGAACTCCAGAACCTTCGCGTCCTCGTCGCGCTCGAGGGCCGCGGCGACGGTGCCCAACTTCTGGGGCTCGACCTCACGCGTCAGCGGAAAGCCGTCGCATGCGACGAGCAGGTTGAGCGCGAGCAGGACGCTGCGAGACACGGCGTGACCATATCAGCGGCAAGTCAGGATCCGTGAGCATGGACATGACTCCGAGGACAGGGCGCTGACACGGGAGGCGCACTTCGCCCGCCCTTTCGATTGCAGATCGCTGGAACCGCGTCGTGGCACTCATCGTGCTCTCCGGCCGCGACATACGTGGCCGGAATCTGCGGATCGGTTGGGCCGCTCGGGAGTGACGTCGTCGCCGCCGTGGTGTCGGAGCGTGAAGAGACACCCTTCGTGAACGGACTCCCGTGCGCCGATTGGCATTGGAGCCGAAGCAAAGTCCTTTGCCGCCCTGGATGACCACTGGGGGAAGGACGCGACCACGGTGTTCCATGATGGCGTTCGGGTTGGGGGCGCGGATACGGATTCGTTCCATTCTCTCGATGACTACTTTGGACGGGACGCGCAAGCAGTCCACTGGCGAACTCTCCTCGTCGAGGGCGGGGACTCGAGTTCTTTCGAAGCCCTGGCGTTGGGACTCGCGGCGATCGATCGACCGTCGCCGCTCACCGTGATGCGCCAGCGGCCATCCGATTCCGCCGGCGTGCTCGCGCGGATGCCGCTGAGGCTGTCGCGAGTGGAGGGGTAGAATGAAGGTGCACCCCGGGTCGTCCGACGCCCGTGCCGTCGATGCCCAACCGCGACAGGGTCGCGGCTGCGATCCCCGCCCTCGCCCTCGTGTTCGCCTACGGCTGCAGCGGCTGCTCCTGCCCAGGCCAGACGCCTCGCGCAGAGCGCATCGAAATCGAAGACCCGGGCGAGACCGCGCCACTGCCTCGAGATGGCAGCGACGGTACGATGGCTCGCCGGAACGCTGCCTGCGGCGCGGTCGTCTTTGAGCGCCTCGCGGATGGGCTCGCGTCACGCACGTACGCCATCCGTGAACGCAACGGGGGACTCGAGATGGAGCTCCGACCCGCGGCGGTGTCGTACGTCTGCGCGGGGTCGGAGAATGACTACGTGCCGGACCTTGGGCAGGACACCGCTCCGGCTCCACATGACATGGACGAGTCTCGGCACACGTCGCTCTACCCGGAGGTGGAGGGGTTCGACGTTCGTTGGCTCCTCGCCCGCGAAGCCTGGGTACAGGGTCGCGAGAGCGTCAGCTCGACCGATTTGATGCACTTCATCGTGGACCCGACGTGGGCCGATCGGGTCCTGGAGGCGAAGAACCGGATCGAATCCGCGCACGGGGCCGAGCGCGCGGCGCGGTGTCGTGAGGCGATGGAGCTCGAGCCCGAGGCCGACCCGGAGCCGGCACGACTCTCGGTGAAAGTGTACATGCGAACGGGGTCTTGGCCGGAGCTTCCCTCCATCACGCTCGAGGAGTTGGGAGAGCACATGCAGACCGGTTCGTGGCCTCGGCATGCCGCCGACTTTCGCGTGGTGTCCTCCTATCTTGAGGTGATCGAAGCTGCTTGTCGGTAGCCCAGCGAGATCTCCTCGCGTGTGTGCTCGAGCGGCGCAAGTCTCCCCCGCGCACATGTTCCTTCATCGAGGAACTTCGCCGCATCCAACGAGGTGCCGCGCTGGATCGGAGATTCGCTGGTGTTCTATGGATCCTCCGACCACCCGGACGACGGTAAACCCCGCCCGCCGCTGCTGTTCTACGACCGATACTCCGGTCTCCTCGAGACGCGGGTCAAAACCGACCCGTTCGAGCCGCGTGGCCCGATCGAACTCGACCTCCGGTTCGTCGATGCCGCCCCGGCGGGTTCGTGGTCTCCCAA
>CAYGTG010000474.1:4524-6506 GCA_964352485.1 uncultured Nannocystaceae bacterium
TATCAGAATGGCTCGACGATGGCACCTCAGAAGTGCTTCTCGATGTCCCACTGTCGGGCGAACTGGCTACGGGGGAGTTCTCCGAGGCGCGCGCGACTCTCGACATGCCCGCCCGGCCCGCAGAGGGCCCGCTGCGCCTCGACTTCGCTACCGTGTTCGAGGACGACCGCGGCTCCGTGTTCGACGCCGCCCAGCTGGTCGCCCGCGACTGAGCTCGTTTCTGGAGCCATTGGGCCGGCCCGTGTTCCCAGGACGCATGCTGGAACGAAGGGGTAAGCGGCACCTTCCGTGTACGTTGGGCGCATGTTGGGTTCCGCTCTTCAGTGCAGGCTCGCGCCGCGGCCCGTGGCGACTGGCTGGTACTGGTGCTGGGGGATCGTCCTTGGTCTCGGGTTGATGGCGACGGGGTGCCCGCGCCCCGAACAGCCGACGTCGGCGCCTGTGCAGACCCGGACGCCGATTGTGCGTCCGGCTCCTCCCGAGCCCCATGCAGAGTTTCAGGAGCTCCGTCGGTTTCGGAACTACTACCGCGTGGTTGAGGTCGGCGAGTATCGCCACCACTTCGTCGTTTTCTATCATCAGGGCGAGTTGAGCACCGCGACCTACGAAGCGGTCGTTGGCGATGACGCTTCACTCGAACGCATCGGGGATTCGTTCGGATGGGTCACCACGAGACCGCCGCGCAAACCAATTCCCGGAGCGGTCCGTTCCCTCGCCGGAGCTATCCAGGAGGAGATCGGGGCCGAACGGTCACCGCAAGTGGAGTACCTGGGCACATATCGCACCATGCGGATTCAGGAAATCGTGTTTGGTGATGCGGGCGGCTACCCACCGGGCAGCCGACAGGTTCAGTTGACGCTCGCGGTGAGCGAGGACTTGACGGAGATTCAAGGGCCGGCCGGGTACACGTTCGATATGGGCGGGATGTTCAGGCTTGGTGATGCGGCAGCCCGCTACGATGAGACGAACTGGATCGATGCCCGGGTTGGGCGCCAGGGCCGACCTCAACTGTACGCGCTGTTCTCCGAGTCGCTTGCGTTCGATCAGGCGACACGTCGGAGCTTCGAGGCGGCCGCCTTGGCTGCGGCTCGACGACTCGTCGATGGAGCACCGGCGTTCGAACTCGCCGAGCTCGAAGTGCAACAAGACCCTCAGCTCCTGCCCTCAGATCTCGAGGTTCGTCGAGCGTTCACGTTCTACGTAAACGCCCGCAAGACCAACAGCCTCGAGCAGCCCACTGCCAAGGTCTGGTTCGACACCCCACGCATTTTTGGGGCGGAGCAGCGCATCGAGATGTCGCACAGCGTCTCGACTCCGTACGGTTTGGTCTCGTTTGACGCCCGGATGAAGATCCAGGCTCGGCCGATCCCGGAGGGGGCCGCGGGAGAATTCACGGTTCCCGTCGACGTTGATTTCGAGGTGCGTACACGCGCCCCTCACCGTCCCGTGGACATCCATCGTGGTCGGGTTGAGGCGCCCGCCCAGGTGGTGGTGGACGGAGACCGAGTTCTCGTACTCAGGTTGACCCCGCCCATCCCCAAGCACACGGTTCCCGGACTCGAGCCCTTTCGCGAATTCGAGATCCACCTGGGCGCGTGGGGGGGAGACTGAGGCGTCTCTATGACGCTTGCTGTTGTTGCTGCTTTTGACGCTGGATCATGATCGTCACCATGCCGGCGGCCACGGCCGCCGGCGCGTCGGCCTGGGTGGTCTTGGGCTGACACACACAGCCGACGTCGTCCGCCATAGTAGCGACCGCTCCCAGCTCGAGCCTCCCCTGTCGGACAACTCCTGCTCTTCTCGGGACCGACCGCTGCCCCATGAGTCTTCGTCTACGAGCGCTTCGCACCGCGCTCGTCTCGGCGTGCCTGGGACTTGGACTCTGTGCGGCCGCCGTCCCCTGTGGACCTGTGGCAGCGCACTTTCCCCAGAAATCGCTCGGCTCTCACCGGCTCAGCTTCGCTCAACACCCCGCGGCTCCT
>CAYGTG010000475.1:0-1116 GCA_964352485.1 uncultured Nannocystaceae bacterium
GACGCGGCGAGCAGCAGCGCGAGCATCCGTTTCATGCTGCACCTCCGGGTGTACCAACGCGGTCGCCCTCGGACAGGCCCGAGAGGGCGGCACAACGCTGGGCGTCGCACGCCCCCACAGTCACCTCGACTTCGCGGCCGTCCTCGAGGATCGCGGTCGCGCCTTCATCGGAGAAATGCAGGCCAGCGCGAGGGACCAGCAACGCATCGTCGAGGACCTTGCTGGGCACCTCGACCTTGACCGAAAGGCCCGGACGCATCTGCTCAGGCAGGTCGTCCTCCAGCTCCACGACGACAGTGAACGCTTGGCGGGTGGACTCGGCGGACGGACTCTGGGCGACCGCGCTCACCGATCGAATGAAGCCCGAGAGAGGAACCCCAGGGAACGCGTCGACGGTGCACGTCACCTTCATGCCGCCCACCACACGCCGGTCATCGACGTCGCTGAGGGTCGCGGTGACCAGCGTCTTGGACAGATCCGGCAGCTCGGCCACAGCGAGGCCCGGCCAGACGTTGTCCCCGACTTGGAGTTTTCGGCCCTCTCTGGGCTCCTTGCCGATGAGCACGATGCCATCCCGCGGTGCGGTCAGTGCGAGCGCATCAAGCTGCTCTGCGGCGGCCTTGTACGCACGCATCGCCTTCTCGTACGTGACGCGCTGGACCTGCTCATCGAGGCGTCCGCCCCGGCGCAAAGATTCGAGGTCGCGCTTGGCAGTGGTCAGCGCGACCTCGGCGCGCTGCAGCGCGATCTTGAAGTCCTGCACCTCGCGGCGTGAGACCAGGCTCGCGGGCACGCTCGCATCGAGCTTCGCCTTGGCGACCGCCGTCAGCTGCGACTCGACCTCAAACTCCTTCTCCGCCACCTGCACCGCCGTCTCGGCCTGCTGGGTCTCGAGCTCCACGCCCGCCTCGACAACGGTGACCTCCAGATCACCAAGCTTTTCGATGATCGAGGAGTTGTCGAACTCGACCACGCGGTCCCCCTTCTTGACCACCGCGCCATCCTCGGCCAACCACTTGATGGCGACCTGCCAGTTCTCGGTCCGCGGCGTGAGGAGTTGGACTGCGTTCTCCGCCTCGAGTTCCCCGGTGAGCAGGATCGTCTGCGTCACCGAGC
>CAYGTG010000475.1:1126-6505 GCA_964352485.1 uncultured Nannocystaceae bacterium
ATCCTGCTCACCGAGCCCCGCTCGACGACCGCCGTCGGCACCGCCAGTTCGGGCTCCCCCTGCACGAGCGATACCGCGGATTCGCAGCCAAACAGGACCACCGCGGCAAACAACAGGGTTGAAGTCGACCGCTTCACATTGCCGCCACTTCGGGGCCGGGGCCGTCGCCGATGACCTTGCCGTCCGCCAACCGCACGGCGCGAGGGCAGCGAGCCGCGACGCTCGGTTCGTGGGTGACGATGACGATGGTGTTGCCGGCCGCGTGCAAGGCGTCGAAGAGCGCCATGATCTCTTTTTCGGTGGCGGAGTCGAGGTTTCCAGTCGGCTCGTCCGCGAGCAGCAGGGTCGGCTCGCCCACCAGCGCGCGAGCGATGGCCACCCGCTGTCGCTGCCCCCCGGAGAGTTCGACCGGCTTGTGGCCCAGACGGTCCCCAAGGCCGACCTGCTCCAGCGCCGCGATCGCCAGCCGCTTTCGCTCTCGCCGGGGTGTGCCGCGATACAGCAGCGGGAGCTCGACGTTGCGCAGCGCCGAGACTCTTCCCAGGAGCTGGAAGCTCTGAAAGACGAATCCGATGTGCCGATTGCGGACCCGCGACAGCGCGTCGTCTTCCAACCCCTGCACGTCGTCCCCGTCGAGCCGATAGACGCCGCTGCTCGGCCGATCCATGCAGCCGAGCAGATTCATCAGCGTGGACTTGCCCGAACCGCTGCGGCCGACGATGGCGACGAACTCGCCCGCGTCGACGTCGATGCTCACCCCGTCGAGCGCCGCAATGGTCTCGGTCCCCATCCGATAGGTCCGGGTCAGGTCGACAACTTCGATGATGCGGCGCGTGCTCTCCATCCGACTCGCGTCACACTGACCCCCCAGATGGGAGACAGGTTTCCTCCAGCGCGCATGGTCGCAAATCTACGGGACGAGCACACGAACGAACCGGCGACATTGTGTCCACGGGAACCTTCCGGGCCCGGAGCCGTGTATGGGAGCCGTGGATGAAAGATCAGGGCCAGACGCCGGCCCGGATCAGATCGCGGACCTCCACGGCCCGCAGCACCGCCGCATCGACTTCGGCCCGCGGGGCAGCCGCCGGGTCCAGGGGCCGCCCCTCGGCCCGCAGCACGTCGTGGACCGCGATGACGGCCTCGAGAGCGGACTGGGGCTCGCAGGGCAACCGGCCGCGTCGATACATGCGTTCGACCACCCGCCGCAGTCGACGACGAGAGGGACGGAAGGTCTCACTGAGGCGGTACGGACGGCGAGGAGCGGGGGACATCACTGCTGTGGGTCGGCCGCCGAGGGCCCGTGTTGCGGAAAAATCGCTCCCACCGCGCGACGAGGTCGCTCCACCCCTCGAAACGACGCGACCTGCGCTTCCGCAGGCCGCCGCGGCGCCCCCGCGCGGCCGAGTCTCGCTACTGTGGCCGCGTGCCCAAGGACCTGATCCTCCGCGAGCGCGTGGCCGGGGTGATGACCCTGACCATGAACAACCCGGACCGTCTCAACGGCTGGACAATGCCGATGCTCAACGAGCTCGGCAGCGCGCTGCGCGATGCGACGAATGATCCGGAGACCAAGGTCTTGGTGCTCACCGGGACCGGCCGCTACTACTGCGCCGGCGTGAACCTGGGCGGCTCCCTCAAGCTCGACCACCCCGCCTCGCTGCACCGCTTCATCCGCGAGCGGAACGAGGAGCTCTTCGATCAGTTCATCCGATTTCCCAAGCCGATCTTGGTCGCGGTCAACGGTCCTGCGATCGGAGCCAGCGTCACGTCGGCGTCCCTGTGTGACGGCATCATCGCCTCGGAGGCGGCCACCTTCTCCACTCCGTTCGCGGCCCTTCGGGTGCCCGCGGAGGGCTGCTCCACCGAGGTCTTCCCCAAGCTCCTGGGCGATGCCGCAGAGCGCATGCTGGGCGAGGAAGGCTGGAAGCCCACCGGCAAGGAGGCCGTCGAGATCGGGCTGGCCCAATGGGTCTGTGCCGCTGAGGAGCTCATGACGCAGGCCCAGAGCATCGCCGAAGGCTGGATCGCGCAAGGCCGTGAGCGGACCTATCCCGCCGGCTTCAGCGCCGACGATCTGGCCGAGATCAACGCCCGCGAGTCCAAGGTGCTCGCCGGGGCGTTCTTGAGCACGCCGTTCTTGATGGCGCAGTATCGGTTCCTGCGCGGCAAGGGCAAGCTGCAGCCGGCCGCGCTGTTCCTGACCCTGGCGAAGACCCGGCCGCTGTGGAAGCGCCTGCTTCCGGTCGAGGCGCGCGGATGAACCGCCACCTGCGCTCGTCGAGCCGCTGACTCCAAGCGCCCTCACGCCTGCTACGCTCGCGGTAATGCTGCTCGCCTCCTTGCTGCTCCTCGCGCTGTCGGGGACGCTCGCCGTGCCCCAACCGGCACCCCAGCACGTGATCGGCGGCAGCGTGGCAGAGGACTGCGAGTGGCCCAGCACGGTGTTGATGAGCGGGTGCAGCGGCACCCTCGTCCACCCCGAGGTCGTGATGTACGCCGCCCACTGCCCCAACAGCGGCAGCGTCCGGTTCGGCACCGACGGGGACGAGCGCACCGTCGCCACGACCTCGTGTTCGGCGGCGCCCGAGTATCCCGCCACGGGCTTCGACTACGCGTACTGCCGACTCGCGCAGCCGGTCACCGACGTGCCGATCGTGCCGATCATGATGGGCTGCGAACGCCAGCAGCTCGAGGTTGGGACGCGAGCTTGGCTGGTTGGATTCGGCAACACATCCAACGCAGGCGGAGGCTTCGGCACCAAGCGCTGGATCGAGGGCGACGTCGCGGGCTTCCCCGCCGACGGTAAACAAATCGGCATCTTCTACGACGACGTGGAAACGGGGATCTGCAACGGTGACTCGGGAGGCTCGGCCTTCGCCCAACTCGAAGACGGCACCTGGCGATTGTTCGGCATCGCATCGACGGTCCCGGGCTCTTGCGGCGGAAGCTCGCAGCACGTCCCGGCCTGGGCTGCGGTGGCGTGGATCGAAGCAGACTCCGGCCTCGACATCACCCCCTGCCATGACGCAGACGGGGCGTGGAATCCAGGCTCCGAGTGCGGAGGATTTCCCACCGCGCCAGGCAGCGACAATGGGCTGAGCTGGGGGAGCGCTTGTGGACCCGGACCGCTCAGCGACCTCGGAGCGAGCTGCGGAGCGGCTGCCGGCGAGCCCCAGGACCGCGAAGCGCCCGCGCTAAGCTTCCTACAACCCGCGGCGGGCTCCCATCCGGGGCCCCTCTTCGAGACCAGCATCGAGCTCGAGGTGATCGACCCCGGTGGCATACTCGATGTCGAGCTCTCGTTCGCCGACGAGACGCAGGCGTTCTTCGAAGCCCCGCCCTACGCGATCCCCGGCGTCAGCTTCCCCGACGGAACGTGGGAGATCGTCGCGACCGCCCGAGACTGGTCCCGCAACGTCTCGCAGGCCGCGATCACGATCGAGGTCGGTGCCGAAGTCGGCGGCAGTTCTACCGGCGAGACTGGCGACGACGAAAGCTCGTCGGGGTCCCCCAACGAGACGAGCGGAACCGGGGATGGCAGCGACTCGGACATCCCCAGCGATTCGGCGGGCGCGACCACCGAGCCTGCGGACACGGACACCAGCGGATTAGCCCCTTCGGACGGATCGGCCGGTGGCTGTGGCTGCACGAGCGGTTCGGACTCCCGCTCGTGGCTGTGGCTCACCGTGCTCTTCCTCGCCATTGGGCGACGCGACGTTGGCGTCGCGCCTACTCGGTCGTCTCGGCGGGAGCGTCGAAGTCTGCCGCGCTGTGACGCTCGGCCAGCTGCTCGGCCGCCTCGCCCCAGACCCGGTTGACCCTGCGACCGCGCTGCACGGCGGGGCGCTCTGCGATCTGATCGGTCCAGCGCATCACGTTCTCGTACTCATGGACCGCGAGAAACTCGGCGGCATCGTAGACCCGGTTCTTGAGCAACGCCCCGTACCAGGGCCACACCGAGATGTCCGCGATCGAGTACTCGGACCCCGCGAGGTATTCGTGCTCCCCCAGCCTGCGGTCCAGCACGTCGAGCTGCCGCTTCACCTCCATGGCAAACCGGTCGATCGGGTACTGCATCTTCGTGGGCGCGTACGCGTAGAAGTGTCCGAAGCCGCCGCCGAGGTAGGGGCCGGAGCCCATTTGCCAGAACAGCCAGCTGAGGGCTTCGGTTCGTTCGGCATGACCCTGGGGGAGCAGCGTGCCGAATTTCTCCGCCAAGTAGAGCAGGATCGAGCCGGACTCGAACACGCGGATGTGCGGGTCTTCGCTGCGGTCGAGCAGCGCGGGGATCTTCGAGTTGGGGTTGACCTCGACAAAGCCGCTGCTGAACTGCTCGCCCTCTTGAATGTTGACCAGCCAAGCGTCGTACTCGGCCTCACGGTGGCCGGCCTCGAGCAACTCCTCGAAGATGATGCCCGCCTTGACCCCGTTGGGCGTCGCTAGGGAGTACAGCTGGTAGGGGTGCTCGCCGACCGGAAGCGCCTTGTCGTGGGTGGCTCCGGCGATGGGGCGGTTGATGTTGGCGAACTTGCCACCGCTGCCCTTGTCCCAGGTCCAGACGTTCGGGGGGGTGTAGGGATTGCTCGAGTCGGTCATGGTCTTCGCTCTGCCGTTCGCGTCGTGGGATCGGCGCGGAGTCCTGGGATGTTACCCGGCGCCATGGCGGCGTTCCCACACGGATCTCTGACGCGCGTCGAGTTCTGCCGTCGCGACCGCTTTGCCCTTGATCAGGCACGCAAGCTGATATTCACGCAGGAAGTCCCGGAACTCCTGCGTTCCGAAGCGAGGCTTGCGCTCGGCCATCGCCTTGACGTAGCCCAGCCACATGCCGAAGCCGCCGACGACATAGGGCGGGCGCGTCATGCGAAATGCCGAGCTGGCGGTCATATAGGCCAAGCCCGTGCCCATGTAGTGCTGCCCAAAGCCGTGGCGCATGCGCCCGGTGAGCACGCCCTTGTGACTCGACCCCATCGGGCGCAGGTGCACGAAGCGAAGCTCTGGATCGTCCCTGCTGCTGGCGATGCAGCCCATCATCCGGCAGGTGTGGCAATCGATGCCGTCCCACATCACCTCGCGCGCGAAGCCGCCGATCTCCTCGAAGCAGGTCCGGCGATAGAACTTGGTCATGCCAACCGACATCTCATCGCCGCACTTCTCGCTGATCAGCGGGCCGTAGGTGCGTTCGTAGTCGGGCACCGTCGCGGCGAGGTCGTGCTGAGGATGCGCGGCGTTGTGAACCGCTTGCTCGTCTCGCTCGGGAAAGTAGGGCTTGCCGCTGCAGGTTCCCAGGCGCGGGTTGGCCTCCATCCGCTCGATCAGGGTCTCGAAGTAGCGGGGCGGGAGGTCGAGGTCGAGATCGAGCTTGGTGATGTACTC
>CAYGTG010000476.1:0-6497 GCA_964352485.1 uncultured Nannocystaceae bacterium
CAGGTACACGAGATCCTGCGTCTGGGCATACGCCTCGGCGAACCCCTGCGCGGCGGCTTCATAGCGTTCGTGCTCGAAGTCGTCCTCGGCACGCTGCGCGGATGTCGGCGGCGCGAGCAGCAGCAGCGCACACAGTCGCAGCCAATTCACCGCTCATATCCCGGCGGAAAGGGGGATGGCTTGGCCGCCGCCGCGGGCTTTTTCCGCTTTCGCTTGCGCTTGTCTGAGCGACGACGCTTCGTCTCTTTGGGTGCAGCAGGGGGCGGTACGTCGGCGACCGGGAGGCGCGTCTCGTCCCCGCTGGCGACGGCGACCGGCTGGGGTGCGGGCGCGTTTGGGTACGGCCGGAGCGTGGGACCCCCGGGTCCTTTTGGTGCGACCTCGTCCACGGCGGGATTCTCGGTGGACTCGCGCGGACGCTCGACTTGCGATGCGCTGGACGGCGGCTCCTGTTCGGTTGGCTGTCCCGCTGCGAAGGCGAAGGCGGCTGCGCCGGCGGCGGCCGCACTGAGCACGATCGCGGCCAAGAAAACCGGGCGACTGATGCCGCCGCTCGAGACGGCGGACAGTCGTGGTGAGCTCCCGATCGCCGGCGGAGCGGGCAACGTATGCGGGTGGATGGGCGATCCAAAATGCGCCTCCATGTAGGCGGAGAGCGCGGTCTCACTGGGAGTGTGGCCCTCCGCCTCAGCAAACCCCTCGAGTTCGTCCAGAAACTCCGCGACCGTTGGGTAGCGGTCCTCGGGGTCTTTGGCGAGCGCGCGGGAGACAATGCGCATCAGTGCCTGAGGGTAGTGCGGGTGAATCTCGTTGGGCGGCGTGTAGTCGGCCCGGATGATGCGCGCCATCGCAGCAAAATCGTTGGGCGCATAGAAGGCGCGTGCGCCCGTCGTCGCTTCGTACAGCACGATGCCGAGCGCGAAGACGTCGCTTTGGCGTTGGACGTCTTCGCCGCGACACTGCTCGGGCGACATGTAGCCGACCTTGCCTTTGATCTGAACGCCCACCGTCTTAGCCGTCCGAGCCGACGCTTTGGCGATGCCAAAATCGGTCAGCTTGACGCTCCCGTTGTAGCCAACCATGACGTTGGACGGAGACACATCGCGGTGCACCAGCCCCAACGCTCGACCATCCGAGCCAACCGCCTCGTGCGCGTGGTGAAGCCCAGCGGCAGTCTTGGCGACGATGGTCAGGGCCAGCGGAAGCGGCAACCCATCGGGCGCCCGCTTGAGGACCTCGCGAAGGTTGCGGCCGTGCACGTACTCCATCGCAAAGAAGAACTCGCCGTCCTGCTCGTCGATGTCGGTGACCTGCGCGATGTTGGGATGGTCCAGCGCCGCAGCAATGCGAGCCTCGTCCAGGAACATGCGCGTGAACTCGGGATCGTCGGTCAGGTGGGGGAGCACCCGCTTGACGACGACGGTGCGCTCAAACCCCTCGATGCCGCTGTGTCGCGCCACGTACAGCTCGGCCATGCCGCCCATCGCAAGGCGATGGAGGAGCTCGTAGCGACCCATCCGGGTCCCGGGCGCCAATCCGCCCGCGGCCGTGGCCGACGCCGTCACCGGAGCAGTCTATCACCGCTTTGGCGGGTTGGCGTTGGCCGCCAGCGTCGCTGAGCCCAGGTCTCGATGGAGGGCATCGAGGTTGAGCATCAGCCGCTCCCTGAGCGCGCCCGGCCTCGTCAGCTCCACCACACCGTCGAGCAACAGCGTGCGCGCCCGCGCCAGGCGACTGGAGACCGTGCTGGCGTTCGCCTGCACGGTCTCGCCGATGTCCGCGGTGCTCATGCCCTCCCAATAGTAGAGGTCGACGATGATCTGCAGATCGACCGGAAGGGTGGACAGGGCCATGAGAAGCAGCACCTGTTCCTCGCGCCGGACCGCGACGACGCTCAACGATGTCCGGGCGGAGGAGTCTTCTTCGGCGACACGAACCGCTCTGTCGTGACGCCCTTGCTTGCGGAGGTGACCCAGCAGGAGGTTGCGCGCGATGCCAAAGAGGTACGGCTTGAACGCTGCACCTTGGCGCAGCGCCATCGCGCGCTCGGCCACGGCCACGAAGACTTGCTGCGTCAGGTCGTCGGCCAGATGAGGAACCCGAAGGTCGAAAAACCGGCGGACGCTCGCGTAGTAGCGTCGCGACAGAGACTCGCCCGCGCCCCGATCCCCTTGCAGCCACGCGGCAACGAGAGCAGTGTCTGCGGAGGCTGTGGGCGCAGGCATGGCGCGCTGATTTTAGCACCGACTCGTGCGGCCTCACAGCGCGAGCTGCCCGCCCTGCGGGGCTCCGGGTGAGGATGCGGCGCAGAGCGATCCGACGTCGATCGCCGAGCACAACCGGCCTCGCGCCAAAGAGGCGACCCCGACGCAACAACTGCCGGGAACGCGGTGAGTTTTGACGCCACGGTGGCGATGATGCCCAACAGCCTCATCTACTACGGAACCTCCGAAGGCCAAACCGCCAAGGTCGCCCAGCGGATCGCGGACCGACTCCGCGAACGCGAAATCGAGGTGGACCTCGTCGAGGCTCCGGAGACACCAGGGCGCCCTCTTCAAGAGTATGCCGCCATCCTCGTCGGCGACTCGATTCATGCCAGCGGCTATCACCGCCCGGTGCTGAAGTTCATCCGGGACAACCACGACGTGATCGATCAGCGGCCCGATGGTTTCTTCTCGGTGTGTCTTGCAGCGGCGTCGAAGAATCCCGAGGAGCGGGCCAAAGCCAAGGTGTTCGTGGACGAAATGCTCGAGCAGACCCGATGGCACCCCGACCGGGTTGCCGTGTTCGCGGGGGCCTTGGCCTACAGCCAATACGGCTTGCTCAAGACGTGGATCATGCGCCGCATCGCCAAGGCCGAGGGTGGAGACACCGACACGTCACAGGACTACGAGTATACGGACTGGGACGATGTCGATGCCTTTGCGGACGCGTTCGCAGAGGATGTCCTCTACCGCGTCCGCCGAGTGGGCTGAGGGCCGCGCGCAGGCCATCGCCCTCACACCGGCAGCGAGATCTGCCTCGACGCACCGAAGCGCTCGAGGTACGGCTTGATCCTCAGCTTGCGCCGCGTGCTGTCGCTGCTCATGAAGCGCACCGTCCCGAAGATCGGACGCTCGGGACCCCAAGCCCGGTCGTACCGACCCAGGCACCAGAAGATGCCGCTGTACGAGTTGGGGTTACGGCCATCGAGCGCGTACTTGTTGTTGAGCTCGATCATCACGTCGAGGGCATCGCGGGGGGTGGGCGTCCATTCGAGAATCTTCTTGCCCCACAACATCCGCAGATAGTTGTGCATGCGCCCCGTAGTGACGAGCTCTCGCTGCGCTGCGTTCCAAATCTCATCATGGGTTGCGGCGGCCTCGAACTGGGCGAGGGAGTAGACGTGCTCGCGCGGGTCGGCGGCGTGTTTGATGAAGTTCTTCTGTGTCCACTCCGGCAGGCTCTCAAAGCGGTCGTAGTCGCCTGGACGATGCGCGCACATGTTGTAGCCAACCTCGCGCCACGTGACGATCTGGTCCATGTATGCCTCGGCGGACTTCGACATCTTCCACCATCCTTCGCGCTTGCCGGCGGACGAGGGCACCAACACGTCGGGATTCCATTCCTCACGGTGGGCCAGCTCGCGCACCACCGCGTGTGCACTGACGTGGCCGAAGTGCAGATACGACGACAGGCCGCTGGCGGCCTCCACATCGGGCTGGTTGCGATCGTCGGCGTAGCCTCCGAGGCGCGCGTCGAGAAACTCGCGGGTTCGGGCTCGCCCAGCCACGCCACCACCTTCGAGGTCGACCACTGCCACGCTGTGATCGATCGGCAGACTCGAAAGCGGAGGGTTGGCGAGTTCTTCCGGCGTCGCGGCGGGCCAGCGCTCGACGACCGACTTGGGTACGCCGCCCAGCATCGGAAGCTCGGCACCGCGAAGCGGATCCTGCTTGGGGAAGACGTAGATGGCCTCGGGCATGGTGCGCTGCACATGCCGCCGGAAGTCATGGGCACGCGCGTAGACTTTGTCCGTTGCCCTCATCGGCAGCAGGCCGTTGCCGTCGATGGCTTCGAGCCGAACCTGCAGACGCTCGGCTGCCGCCGCGATCATTCGGGGCAAGAAGAACGCGGGGAAGTCATCGGTGACCACGATGCAGGCGCGCTTGGCCAGGGCCTCGAGCAGGCCGCTCCCCTCCCCGGCCTCACGCTCGAGGTATGGGAAGTAGGTCACGCTGCGGCTGGAGAACCGCTCGGCGTTGTCCCGCATGCCAGCAATGACAAACGCATGAATACGATCGGAGGCCCAGCGATAGCCGACCCGCAGCGCCTCGAGAATGATGAGCGGCTTGCCGAGATCCTTGGCCCACTCGACCGCCCGCTCGAGCGAGTAGTTGTAGTCGTAGCGACGGTTGGCGATCATCCAATACAGGACGTAGTCGCCCGCTTCACGAACCGGGGCCTCATTGGGGACGCGCACGCGCACGTCGGGAACGTTCGAGCCTTCCAGCACAGCCTCATCCTACGGCGCGGCCACCACCGGGGCACGCAGCAGGCCGCCTAATCCCCTTGAAGCTGGCGTTTGAGGGCCACCTTCTGCAGCTTTCCGAGCGCATTGCGAGGCAGCGCGTCCACGACATGGATCGCCCTGGGTTTCTTGTAGTCCGCGAGCGCGGCCGCGGCATGTGCCACGAGCGTGGCCTGTGGGTCGGGCAAACCCGCCGCAAGAACCACGACCGCCTCGATCCTCTCCCCCCAGGTGGCATCGGGCATCCCAACGACCGCGGCCTCGGCGACGGCGGGATGCTGCAGCAGCACCTCCTCGATCTCCCGGGCGGAGATCTTGAAGCCGCCGCTCTTGATGATGTCGACCGACATCCGGCCCACGATCCGCACGTAGCCGTCGTCCTCCCGCACCACGACGTCGCCGGTCCGAAACCATGGCCCGTCAAAGCTCGCCGCGGTGGCCTGCGGGTTGTTCCAGTAGTCGGTCATCAGGGCCGGGGTCTGGACCTGCAGCTCACCGACTTCTCCTGCCCCCAGCTGCGCCCCGCCCTCGTCGACGATACGCGAGCGCACGCCGGGCACTTCGCGGCCGACCGAGCCCGGGCGTCGCTCGCCCTCGAGGGGATTGGAGAACGTGATCAGCGTCTCGCTCATGCCGTAGCGCTCGAGGATGCGGTGGCCGGTGTGCCGCTCGAACGCCTCGAGGTCCGCGGCCGGCAGCGCCGCGCTCCCGGCTGTAAACAAGCGTGCGGAACGAAGCGAAGCGGCGTCGTTCGGATGTGCCTCAAGATGGGCGAGCAACCTCGTGTACATCGTCGGCACGCCCATGAATACACTCGCGCCGCGCGTAGCAACATCGTCCACGACGGCCTGAGCCGAGAACTTCGGGTGGATGAGCATGCACATCCCCGCCAGCAGAGATCCATGCACGCCGATGCACAGGCCGTGCACATGAAACAGCGGGAGCTGCAGGCTAAGCACGTCGTCCTGCGACCAGCCCCACGAGCCCGTGAGGGCTTCCATGCCGTGGACCACCGCGGCGTGGCTGAGCGTAGCGCCCTTGCTGCGGCCTGTGGTCCCCGAGGTGTAGACCAACATGGCCGGGGCCTCGTCTGGGAGCGGCTCGATGTCCAGCACGGCCGGTGGGGGTGCCCGGAGATCGCGAACGGGAATCGTGCAGGTGTCCGGAACGGCCTCGTGCAGGTTGGGCTCGCACAGCAACAGCGAAGGACCCGCGTCTGCCAGAATGTGACCGACTTCGGCCTGTCGGTACCGGGTGTTGATCGGCACCCAGATCGCACCAAGGGCGTAGACGCCGAGCATCGCGGCGATGAGGTTTGGGCTCGAGGGCGCCAGCACAGCCACGCGATCACCACGCGCGACGCCGGCAGCCCGGAGCTCGCTCCCCCACGAGCGCATCGCCGCATCCAGCTGGGCGTAGCTCCATCGGGTGTCGCCTTGGACCAGCGCCAAGCGGTCGCCTCGCCGTGCCAAGCTGCCCAGAAGTCGGTCTCGCGCAGCGCCCATACGCGCAGGCTACCCAACGAACTACGAAAGTCTTCGTTGACAACTACGAAGAATTTCGTATAACAACGGGGTATGCAGGACAAACGCCCAACAGAGGCCGAAATGGCCATTTTGGGGGTGCTCTGGGCCCAAGGCCCCAGTACCGTCCGGTCCGTGCACGGCGTGCTCGAGCCCGAGCGCAACATTGGCTACACCACCATCCTCAAGCTGCTTCAGATCATGCTCGACAAGGGCTTGGTCCGCCGCAACACCCAGCAGCGAAGCCACGTGTACGAGGCCGCGGTCGACCGCACGGCGATTCAAGAGGCGCTCGTGGGCGAGCTGACCGATAAGGCCTTCGGCGGCTCGACCGCCTCGCTGGTGATGCGAGCGCTCTCGCCCGAGCGCGCGAGCGCGGAGGAGATCGCCAAGGTGCGAGCCTGGCTGGATCAGCTGGAGAACGGAGACGACGCGTGAGCGCGGTCCTCAGCCTTGCATTGATT
>CAYGTG010000477.1:0-6484 GCA_964352485.1 uncultured Nannocystaceae bacterium
ACAAACGCCCTCTTCGTGCCTTGGCCTGGACTCTGCTGACACCCCTCTGACCGTTCCACCGAGTTGGGGACGGCCTCGAGACCTCAAGCGCGAGACGATCGCGTCTTTTCGTGGCGCTCACCCGGCCAGGGTGCCTGCCGGGCACGATTGACGGCCTCAGCCGCTCGCGGCCGAGCGGATGGCCTTGATCGCCCCCGCGTAGTCGCCTGGATGCCTGGGATTGCGGAACACCGCGCTGCCGGCCACGAAGCAGTCGGCCCCGTCGCCCGCGATCTCGGCGACGTTGAGGTCGCTGACGCCACCGTCAACCTGAATGGTCGTGCTCAGCCCTTGCGCGTCGATCGCAGCGCGGAGGGCCCGGATCTTGGGCCGGACCTCGGGGATGAACGACTGGCCTCCAAAGCCTGGGTTGACGCTCATGACCAGCACGAGGTCGCACAGCGGGAGAACGTGCAGCATCGACTCGACCGGCGTGTGCGGGTTGAGGCTGACGCCGGCGAAGACGCGTTGGCCTGCGTGGTGCTCGAGCCCCCGAATTTGCTGGAGGTTGCGGTGCAGGTGGGGACATGCCTCGACATGCACGGTGATGATGTCGGCACCCGCGGACGCAAAGTCGGCCACGTACTTCTCGGGCTCGACGATCATCAGGTGACAGTCCATCGTCTTGGCGGTGTGGGGGCGCAGCGCCTTCACGATGCCGGGTCCGATCGTCAGGTTGGGCACGAACCGGCCGTCCATGACGTCGACGTGGATCCAATCTGCGCCGGCCTCGTCGATGGCTCGGACTTCGTCGCCGAGCCGAGCGAAGTCGGCGCTGAGGATCGATGGCGCAATGCGAGGTGCCTGGGCTGCCATGCGGCGGAAGCTACCCGATGTAGCTCAACCAGACGAACCCGGCGAACCCACACATCAGCAGGATGCCTTCCCAGCGCACCAGTTCGCGTCCCGTGAACGCCAGCAGACCTGCGAGGGCGGCGCATCCGACCATGACCAAGCTCGCGAGGCGGAAGCTAGGGTCGATCGGGCCCGGCCCCAAGGTGCCAGCGACACCCGCGACGGCGAGGGCATTGAACAGGTTGGAGCCCACGACGTTGCCGATCACCATGTCGTGCTCGCCACGCCGCACGCCCGCGATCGAAGTGGCGAGCTCGGGCAGGGAGGTGCCGACGGCGACCAGCGTGAGACCGACGAAGGCCGAATCGACGCCCATGTGGGACGCGAGCTCGGTTCCCCCGCGCACGAGCAGCTCCGCCCCGAGCAAGGTGAGCAGCAGAGCGAACACGCCCATCCCGATCTCCTTGCCCTTGCTGATCTCGCTGACGTCGGCATCGTCGCCGTCGGGCATGGCGAGTCCCGCGCGCTGGTCGGATCGGGCCCACCGAACGACGAGGAAGGCCGCGAGGACCATCGACGACAGCAGCAAGACCCCCTCAAAGCGCTGGAGTTCGAGGTCGTAGACCGCAAGCGTGAACCCGCAGACGGCGATGAACATCAGGACGCCTTCGCGCCGAAGCACCCGAAGGTTGCCGGTCAGTGGGGCGAGGACCGCGGTCGCGCCGAGGACTAGGGTCACGTTGGCGACGTTGGACCCCACCGCGTTGCCCACGGCCAGGTCGACCTCCCCAGAGAGGGCCGCGAGGACGGACACCAGCAGCTCGGGAGAGGAGGTCCCCATGCCGACCACAAGCGCTCCGATCAGGATCGGAGAGACGCCCCAGACCTTGGAGAGGCGCGCGGCCGAGAGCACAAACCGGTCAGCCGCGGTCGCGAGGAGCACGAGGCCGCCCAGCAGCATGACCGCGGGGATCAACCACACGCCCATCAGCGTGGACCCTCCTGGAATGACCGCGGCATGCGAAGCGGAACAGTACCCCGAACCCCCGCGGTGGGGAACGCCTCAGGGGCGTCGCAGCCGAGCAACGTAGAACCCCTCGGTCTGGTCCCCCTCGGGGGTCCAGGTGCGGGACACCTCAAGTGTGGCCAGGCCGTCTGCGACCACGGTCTCGACAACCTCCGGACCCTCTTCGGGAGCGAAGCTGCACACGGCGTAGACCAGGGCTCCACCCGAGCGCACTCGCGCCAAGTTGCGGCGCAGGAGTTGTTCCTGAAGCGTGGCGCGCGAGCCGATGTCCTCGTAGCTGCGGTTCCAGCGGATCTCTGGGTGTCGCGCGAGGTTGCCCAAGCCGGTGCACGGCACATCGAGGAGCACCGCGTCGAACGGGGACGCGTCGAGTTCGGGATGGTCGCCCGCAAGGTCGGCTTCGACGTGCACGAGCGTGAGTTCTTCACTGGCGAGCGCGCCGCGTCCCATCTGGGCCTGGGACTCCGCGATCTGACGAGGGTCGAAATCGGCGGCGCCGATCGTCCCGCGGCCTTCCATGAGCTCGGCGCGCAGCAGCGTCTTGACGCCCAGTCCGGCGCACGCATCGAGTACGCGCATGCCCGGCTGGGGGGCGAGGACGCGCGCGGGTTGCTGTGCTGCGAGCCCTTGAACGGAGATGAGGCCTTCCCCGTGCATCGGCCCAAAGAAAAGGTCGCCGCCACCACGGGTTCGCAGGGCCTGCGGCTGGTCGGGGACCCGGCTGATCTCGATGCCCGGATGCTCTGCTTCGAGGCGCGCGACCGCGTCGTCGGGGCTGATCCGATCGAGATCGATCCGCAGGTCGACCCCCGGGGGCTCCGCCAACGCGCTTGCCCGCGCCATGGCAACCTCGGCGCCCAGGGTCTTGATCCAGCGCCCGCCGAGCCACCGGGGGATCGACCAGCGGCTCTCGAGGACCGCGAGCGGTTTCCCGGCGCCCCAGCGCTCGTCCAGGCCCGGGCCCTCTCGACCGACCGCGCCCAAGATGGCCTGCGCGGCGCCCTTGAGCGGGCCGGCCTTCTGGAGCGAACGCATGGCCTCACTGATGGCGATCGCGGGCGCACGCCCGAGGTTCAGCATCTCGTAGGTCGCGATCCGCAAGATCTGGCGGGTTTCTCCCTTGAGGCCCTTGGGGCGCTTGGCGTGGGCGTCGATGTGGGCGTCGAGGCGCGCTCGGTGTCGAAGCACGCCGTAGACCAACGTGGTGGTGAGCCCGCGGTCCCGCGGGTCCAGGCCCGGGTGACGTTCGAGTTGCCGGGACAGGGCACGGTTGCTGAAACCCGTGCCGCGTTCGACGTCCTGGAGGACACGTACCGCCAGCCTGCGCGCGGATGGACCCTTGGCCATGGGCCGCTGTACCACGTACGCTGGGCTCGTGCGGCCCGTACCCTGCGCGTGCCTTTTGGGGGCGCTCCTGCCCGGATGTTTGGCGGACTCGCCCGATCCCATCACGATGGAGGACGACTCCGCCCGGGTGCTCCTTGCCTCGGTCGAGGCGGACGACTACCCGCAATGGGAGCCGCCTCCAACCTCCGCCGATCTGCCGCGCCGCCGTGAAGCCTCGGGCGCACACGGGCCCTGGGTCGAGGTCTACTTGCATCCTGCGTTGTTGGAGGCGTTCTTCAGCGAGGACGCGCTGGATGCGTGGCCGACAGGGGTCGCTGCGGTGTGCGAAAGCTATGAGAGCGAGGACGCACCGGAGCCCTTCCTGATCCAGGTCATGCGCAAGAGCGACGAGGGGTGGTGGTGGGCCCAGGTGGACGCGGAGCGCGACCCGCTCACGCCCGAGCGCCCCGACGATTGCATCGGTTGCCACGGCGCAGGCGAAGACTTCGTGTTCTCGGTGTTTCTGCCGAGCGGATGACGATGGCGGAGAAAAAAACGACTGCAGCGCTCGTTGTCGTCCAACGACGGTGGCCTTTGCTCGCACCGTTTGAGGTCCGCCTACGCACCCGCCCTGAGGCGCTCCCGGCGTGCTTCGAGTCGCAACCGGACGTCACCGTCTCCAGCCGGTGGCCGCGCTCGAACGCGCCCCGGCGGTGGTTCATCGCCAGGGTCGTTTCTGCCCGGGAGTTGCGACTGCGGATCGCCCCCAAGCAGTCGCCTTGGAGATTCCTGGGCAACATCCGTGACTCCATCGACCTGGAGTTGCGCCTGACAGCCTCGGGCTCTGAGGGCGATGCTGTCGTCGAGGCTCGCGTCGTGCCGGTCTTCACCGCTGGTTTCTATGCCAGCTTTCTCTCCCCCGGCGTTGGGATCTTCTTCGGAGCGTGGGTGCTCTTTGGGGGGGCGATGGCTGTGCTGATCACCGCTGCCGTCATCCTGGGGCTGGTGTGGCCTCGTCGACTGTTCGAGGACGCGAAAGAGCTTCGAAGCAAGGTCTCCGCGGCGCTTGGGCCCGCGCTGCTCGAAGAGGATGCCGTCGACGGGTATCGCTCTGATGGTGGCTCGTCTTGATGTGTGCTTGGGGCTCGTCTGCTCCGGCGCTGGGGCACCGCCCACGGAGAGCGCGACGAGCTTTTTCACTGGGCCTCGTCGAGCCAGATGCTGCCTCGGTGGACGTCACGTCCTCGGCGACACGCTGCCGAGATCTCGCGGGTCATCGCGTCCGCGGCCACAATGGGCACCGCGATCTCGTCGCACGCGAGACCGTCGAGCAAGACGACGCGCGGTGTATCACCGGCGCTGACGATGGCGGCAACAGGGGTCTCGCTTCCTTGCGGGACCAAGTACAGCGGCAGGCCGCGCAGGACGGTGCTGGTGACCGGTGCCGAGACGTCGACGATGTCGCTGAGCTCGTCCATTGTGGGGCTGACGTCCTCGGAGCGACCGCCGAGGCGGTCGTCGAACTGACGCAGAAACACGCGGGGGCTGTCGGCCTCGAGCGGGACGAAGACGTGTCGTGAATCGAGCGCACCCACGATGGTGTGCATCGGACCGTTGGCCTCGCCAAGGGTGCTGAATCGGTCGCTGGCTCCGGTCGGGCGCTCGGAGAGGGTTCCGGTCCCCGAATCTACCTCGAAGACCACCGCACGAAGGCCCGCGACCCGGGCGCTGAATCCCGGTGTTCCGCCTCGCGCATGGGTGAGTTGGTCGCGAACCGGCTCGATGCGGTCGATGTCTCGGCCCTCGCCGACGGCGCTGACTCTGGGTGGGCCGTATCGGCCAGTGAGGGGATCGATGTAGCTCGTCAGCAAGGTGCGGGACCCCGGGACAGGCTGCTCCACATCTGGGGAGAGCAAGGCCTCGACGACGAGCGTGTCTCCAAGGAGCAGGGGGCGACCCAGCCGCGAGTACTCAAAGCCCTCGAACTGTTCGGCGAGGTCGACGACAGCTTGGGTATGAACCGTCACGGCGGGCCACAGCACGTCGGTGCCAAGAAGGGCGCGACCCTCCTCGCCGGTCCGCCACGCGATTCGAAGGCGCTGGGTGTCATCCCGGTCGCGCAACGCCGCCGTCGCGGTGAATCGGGGCTCGTCGGTGCGATCGAACCCCGTCAGGGGGACGCTGACGCGGTCTGCAATGGCCCATCCTTCGTCTCGCGCCGCGGCGAGCGTCAATGTGACCGGATCCGCGCTGAGATCGTAGCCCATCAAGACTCCTGCACCTGCGTGTCCCTGCGCGTCGATGACGTCAGCTTCGAACGCGACGGATTCGCTCATCGACGCGCTGAGCCCCACGAATTCCGCACCGACGACGTTCACCGAGACGACCTCGCTCTCCAAGGTCTCATCGGGGGTGAGCGTACGAAGCTGCAGCGCGTGCTCGCCGACCACGAGCGCGCCGGCGAGGTGAAGGGTGAGTGTGTCCGGGCCCAGCGAGGCTGGCCCCCGAGCATCGAGTCCGGTACCGACGCTCTGTTCGTCGATGAACACCCGCGTGAACCCAGGCCGGATCCCGCGGACCGAAAGCACGAGGTCATCGCTCCTGTCGACCCCGATGGTGGCCTCATCGTTCGGCGGTTCGAGGAAGATCGGGACCTCGAAGGCTTCTTCAGCCTCGGCTTCGGTCTCGGAGGCTGGCCCCTGCGAATCGTCGGAGGCGCACGCGAGTACCGCCGCGAGTCCGAGCATGGCGGCCTGCCGCATGCAGCGAGCTTGCCCGATCCATGCGCGCGGTCCAAGGGGCGTGCGTCACCCGCCGCCGCTGACGGTCCACAGCAGGACGCCGAGCCCGCCATGGATCGTGCCGAGCGCGATCGCTGCCCAGCGCAGACGCGCGGCGGTGGAAAAGACGACCACGGCCCAGCACAGACCCAGGCCCATCGCGAAGCGGGTGAGCGTGTCTTCCACGCCCAGCGGCACCCGCACGTCCACCAACGTGCTCGCGGTTTCGATGGCCAGCCACAGCGACGCCCACCACGCCACGCGGAGCGAGACAGCGCCCAGGCGGCTGCGATGGGTCCAAGCCGCACGCAGGGTCCACGCAAGCCCACGCAGGACCGCACGAGCCCCCGCATCGAGGAGGCGCAGGGTGGTCGCAGCGGCGGGCGCGAAGTCCATGCACTACGAGTGTTTCGAACCGGCGGCTGAGTCAAGTTTTTGGCGAATCCTCGGTGCTATGCTCTCGCCGTGGTGTGTCCTGACGAAGGCCGGAGGCGGCGCGCGGTCGCGCGTCGGGTGC
>CAYGTG010000478.1:0-6482 GCA_964352485.1 uncultured Nannocystaceae bacterium
GACTCGCACAGCGCGAGCGTCAACGCCTTGCGACGCCGCCCCTGCGCACCGTCCCGGGCGGTCTTCAGCGCCAGGCGAAGCGGCGAGAGGCCGCGCAGCAGCTCGGGCGTTCCCACGACCGCATCGCGTAGTCCCACCAGCGCGACGAGCAGCACGTGCATACGCGGCCCCACGAACGCGTCGGGCTGCAGCGCGCTGAGTCGCTCGACCAACAGCGCGCGGCCGTCTGCATGTCCCGCGAGGGCACGCACCGCCTCGACCTCCACCATCCACAGCGGCGGCGCCTGGCTCAACACGTCGGCCGGCACCTGTGCCGGAATCTCACCCAGTCCCGCGAAGGCTTTCCACGCGACGCGAACGAGGTCCGGATCGGTCGCCTGCAGTGCCGGCGTCATCCGTTCCACCAGCGTGCCCCGCACCGCGCCCGCGAGCAGCTCCGCCGAGGGTCCCGCGCAGCGACCCACGGCGTACGCGGCCGCCCACGCGTGCCGTGCATCGGGCCCCAGCTGCTTGGCCACCGCCTCGAGTCCCGCCGTGCTGGCCGCGTGGCCCCTCGCGCACAACATCCCCATCACCTCGAGCGCAGCCCCATGCTCGGGTTTGGGGTCTCCGTCCAGCAGCACGGCCAAGCGTCCTTGCGAGCGCTCTGCACCCACGCGGGCCACCGCCAGCAGCAGCGCCTCAATTTCATCGGGGGATTCCGTCACCGCCAGCCGAGTCCAGATCGCGTCCTCGAGCTGAGCCCACCGGCCTTTGCCCTCGACGTCTGGCTGCCCCGGCGGCGGGTCGAGCAGCGCCAGCGCGCCAAAATGCGCCGACGTTGCGCCTGCGCCCCCCTCCAACCACCCGGCCAGAGCATCGACCGCACCTGGGCCTCCGATTCGCGCCTGGGCCCAAGCGGTGCGCGCATCGTCGCCGGTGGGGAGCGAATCGGGCTCCCTCGCCAACTCCCGCGCTTCGAGCGCGGCCGCCCTTGAGGGCACGGAGTCGCCCCATCCTGCAACCTGCGCCGGCCCTGGGGACGGCGTAGGCGCGGCCGCGGCCGCAAGGCCCTGTTCGGCCGCAGGAGCCGGATCTTTGCACCCTGAAGCCAAGCCGAGGAGAAGCGTCACGACGAGGCAACCGCGAACCATGCCCGACGGACGGTAGACCACCCATGCCCGGCGGTGCACGTTTTGGGCATGGCCAGCTTCAGCGGCACAGTTCAGCACAACGACCTCGAAGGCGGCTTCTTCGAGCTGCACACCAGCGAGGGCGAGTCCTATCGACTCCAAGGAGCCAGCGGCCTGACGGCTGGGGCCAAGGTCGTGGTGCACGGCACGATCGAGAGCGGTGGGTTCGGCCTGCAGATGTCTGGCCCCGCGATCAAGGTCGACAAGATCGTTCCCGCATAGCTCTCCAGCGTGCGCCCCGACCTCGTTCCGAGTTCGGGGCGAAAGGTCCTGCGTGATACCGTCACCCACTGTGGTGAAGTCTGGATTGCGTTGGGGCCTTGGCCTGAGCGTCCTCGCGCTTATGGCCAACGGATGTGGCGACTTGTGCGAGGACGACGGCTTCGGAGGATCGGATTGCCCCGTCGGCCAGGATCCGATCGATCAGGGCCAAACGAGCGGTGGGCAAACGTCCACGGGTACGGACGAGTCCTCGTCCAGCAGCAGCGGCTCCTCCACCGGCGCCCCAGAATCGTCGAGCACGGGCGACGAGGGCACCTCCACCGGGCCCATCTCCAGCCAAACCTGGTGTGTCGACGGCGACAACGACGGGTTCGGCAACGCCGATGACTGTCAGGATGTTCCGGACGACGAGGAGCCTCCCGTGGGCTCTGTCCTCGACGACACAGACTGCGACGATGCCTCGGAGCGAACCTTTCCCGGCGCCGCCACCGAAGAAGCCACCGACAGCTGCACCAAGGACGCCGACCAAGACGGATGGGCCGACGCCGAGCCTCCCGAAGGCGTGAGCCCCGGGTCCGACTGTCTCGACGACGACCCCAACACCTTTCCCGGTGCCGCTGATCTCGACGATGCGAGCGCATGCATGCGTGACGCCGACGACGATGGGTACGGCGATTCGATGCCCCCTGCGGGCGGGACCGCCGGCAGCGACTGCAACGACAGCGACGCCGCCGTCCCCTCAGCCAGCGAGTGCCTCAGCTGGTGCGCCGACGAGGACGAAGATCAGTACGGCGACCCGGCCATCTGCGTCATCGACAGCGATCCCCCCGAGGGCTACGTGGGCAACGCCGCCGACTGTGATGACAGCTCCGCCAGCGCTTTCCCAGGCGCCGCACCGCTGGACGACGACATGGCGTGCATGCTCGACGCCGACGAGGACGACTATGGAGACGCAGCACCGGCCAACGCCGCCATCACGGCGGGCTCCGACTGCGACGATCTCGAGGTCCTCGTCTTCGACGCCTGCTTCGACTGCCCAGCGAACACCTCGCTGTGCAACCCCGACGACAACGTCACGCAATGCAACGCGACCGGCACGTGGGGCGTCGAGGTCGAAGCGTGCGCCTTCGGATGCGACGATGTCGGTGCTGCGTGCTGGGCCGCGCTGAGCGTGGACGCCGGCGGCTGTGCCGAGATGACCGACGGCGGGTCCGCGGCACTCACCGCGGCCGCAAGCGGTGGCGACGGCAACTACACCTACGCGTGGTCACCGATCAGCACCCTCGACGACGACGCCGCGCCCACCGTCAACGCCACCCCCTCTGCGCCCACGACCTACGACGTCGCGGTCGGCGATGGCGAAGGCAACGCGGCGGGCGATCAGGTCACGGTTCACATCACCGACCAGGACTGGGACCTCGAAGCGGAAGGCTGCACCTCGCATGTCTACGCCGACATCTTCGACAACCCGGCGGCACCTGCCCCCCAAGACGCTTTCTTCATCGGCGGCACCGCCCACTGCAACCTGACCAACAATGGCTTGGCCAACGCCTACGTCTGTCCGGCCGTGATGGAGCAGACCCAGCTCTCGTTCGATCTCGAGGTCGTCAACAACGCCGACAACGACGGCATCGGGTTCGTATGGGGCTGGCAGGATGCCTCGCACTTCTACTTGCTGTCTTGGAAGCAGACCACCGAGGCCGCACCGTGGGGGCCCTGGCAGCAGGGGATCACGATCAAGCGCATCGAGGCCAACGCGCCCGGCGACATCACCGGAGAAGACCTCGCGGCGTCCTACGACACCGCGGCCGGCACCGTGCTCGCCACGCCCGCAGAGTTTCTCGCGACGGGCTGGGCCAACCAGACGCAGTACCGGGTGTTCCTGAATCTCGACGGCGACACGACCACGATCACCATCCTCGACCAGGACAACGGCTTCATGGTCGCAACCGGCACCATCACGGACGGGACATTTGGGCCCGGCGCTGTGGGCAGCTACGACGCCTCGCAACGCACTGCGTGCACCGGAGCCTGGCGCTCCAGCTGCTTGTAGCGCCGGCGGCGGAAACGACGAAGCCCGAGTCGGAAAGACTCGGGCTTCTGAGTGCTCGGGGAGGGACTTGAACCCCCACGTCCGAAGACACACGGACCTGAACCGTGCGCGTCTACCAATTCCGCCACCCGAGCGCTGGGGACGCGAAAAGTAGAGGACACGTGCCAGAGCGTCAAGTGTTTGTGAAGCCGGTCAGCTCTTTTTTCCTGACATCGGCCGCAGACGACCCGCGGGACCGTCTGGAGCCGACTCCACACCGGTCTCCCAGGGATCTTCATCGCCCCCATCCTCCAACGACTCCACAACCATCCGCGGCGCGCGCGGTCCGTCTTCGTCGACCAACAGCCGACTGCTGGTGGTGTCGACGACCGGCTCGGGCACGGCTGCCGAGGGCCCGCTCTCGAGCCGCAGCCGGCGCACCGGAGCCCCTTGCTCGACCGCGCCCAGCTCGACCATGGATCCCCCGCGACCCCCGGCCAGGTCGGAGAACAGCTCGTCGACTTCGTCGAAGCTCGTCTCGGGATCCGGTCCACCGCCAATGCGCGCGAGCCGGGCACGCTCGGAGGCCAACAACCGCTCCTGCTCGAGGGCGCGAGCCTCGGCGGCGGAGAGAAGCTTGCGGGCGACCTCCAGCTCGTCGCGTGTCTCGTCGAGTTCTTCTTTGTGCTTCTCCAGCTGCGTCAACGAGGCCGCAAGGCGGGCGGCGTTGCGATCGGCCGCATCGGTCATCTCCCAGATCTTCTGCTCGGCGGAGTCGAGTTCGCGAAGCATGTGCTCCTGCTCTTCGGCGCGAATGGTGGCCTCCAGCCGATAGCGCCCGACTCTGGGGTCTTCGTCCGTCACCGGAGTCGGCGGGCGAAACGAGAGCTGCTCGCTGTGCCGACGCGCCTGCGCAGCGAGCTGTGCCTTCAGCCGGCGCATCGCCTCGAACGCTTCGGGGGGCCAGTCCGTCGAGCCGCTCGGGGGTGCCTCGGCGGCCTCCGACGGCCATGAGTCCTCCAGCGCTTGCTCGAGCTGCTCGTTGGCCGCGGCCGCAGCCTCGAGCTCACGTCGAAGCTTGTACATCTCGACGCCGCTGCTCTCGTTGGCGCTGGAGATGTCCTCCAGCTCCTGATTGCGCTCACGCAAGCGGCGCCTCAGCGACTCCTGCTCGGCTCGCGCATGTTCGAGGTCGCGCTGCAGGGACTCCTCTCGAGCGTGGGTCGCTTCGATCGCTTCACGACGAACCTCGACCTCGAGCTGCAGATCCGACACCGACGCCCCGAGCTGCTCGACCTCGAGTGCCTTGACCTCCAGCTCCCCCTCCAGCGTAGAGGCGGTCGCGGCGTTTTGTTCGGCCGCACGCCGAAGCCGCTCGAGTTCCCCTCCAACCTCGGAGAGCTGCTCTTCTCGGCGACGCGCGACGGACGTGGCCTCGCGCTCCCGGGCCGTGAGCTGCTCCTGCTGAGCCCGCAGTTCTGCGAGTTCTCGCGCGCGCTCCGAGAGTTCACCGCGAAGCGCCGCGGCCTCTGCGTTGTCATCACTGCGCGACTCCGTCTGGGCCCGCAACCGCCCAATCTCGTCCTCATGCGCACGGAGGGTCGCGCGCAGCTCGGCCCGCTGCAGCTCGAGCTGATGGAGCTCGGCGCCGAGATGCTCGAGTTCCTTGGCTTGCTTGCTCTCCGACTGATGGGCTCGCTCGGCACGTTCCCGAAGCCGCTCGGCCTCCCCAGCGGTGCGAACGTTGTCGAGACGGGCTTTCTCCAGCTCTTCGCGGCTCGTCCAAAGCCGCTCCTCGAGCCGCTGAATCTCCCGGCCGCGACGGCCGAGTTCCTCGCGGAGCCGTTCCCGATCTCCGGCGACCTCGGCGAGCATGCGGCCCTGCTCGACCGTCTGCGCGGCCTCGGCGGAGAGCGCTTCTTCGCGACTTTGGGCCTGCGTGAGTAGAGCCCGGTGATGCTCGAGTTCGGCACGCGTGACCTCGAGGTCCGTCGTGAGCCGCGAAACATCTTCGATCCGCTGGCTCAGCGTGCCCTCGTGTTGCGCCAGACGGCGACGGCTGAGGTCGAGCTCCGCCTCGACGCGCTGGGCCAGCTTGTGCGTCCCTTCGCGCTCGGCCAGCGCGACCCCCATCTGATGCGTCAGGCTCGATCGCTCGGCCTCCAGCGACCGCACCTGCGTCTGAAGGCCTCCCACTTGGGCGTCACGGGCGTCGAGTTCCGCTTGTCGCTCCTGCGTCGCTTCGTTGGCCCGCACGACCGCGGACTCGAGGTCCTGCACGCTGCGAGTGAGGATCGTGAGATCGGTCTGCGCTTGGCGAGCCCGGTCCTTCGCGGAGGACAGCTCGTCCTCCAGCGACTCGATCTTGCGCCGCTGAGACGTGTGCTCGGTGGCCCGCGCTCCGTCCTGCGCGCTGTTGTGCTCGAGGGCGGCCACCCGCGCGTTGCGACGTTCGAGTTCACGCTCGAGGACTTCAACGCGGGAGGCTCGTTCTGCGGCTCGCGACGTGAGCTCGGAGACCGTCTTCCGAAGTGACGCCAACGCCTCCTCGGAGATCTCCGGACCCACCGACGCAAAGGCCGAAGGCACCAACAGGCATCTCCCCGTCACCCGTCTTCGAGCGTCCGCAGACGGTGCCGACAACGTCGCCAGGGCCAGGTAGTGCGAGGCGTTTGGCTCGTGCGCCAACAAGGACTCGTCGAGTTCGAGCCCCGGCGTCGGCCCCTCGCCCTCGAGCACGGGCGCCAGGCTCACGCCTTGCCAAGGCAGCTGAGCGAGCATGAAGACGTGCGGGAACTGGCCTCCAAGTTCTTCTTCGAGCGTCCAGAAGTCGACCTCGACGCGCTCGCCATGGGTGGCCCGTGCCGCAAACCATCCCTCCGGATGGAGGACCGACGCGATGTGCTGCAACCATTGACGTCGCTCTGAAACGTGACGCCCAGCGTAGCTGTCGAGGGCCACGACCAGGTCAAAGCGTTCGTCGAATGCGGGCCACCCCTGCCGACTGTCCAGACCCGGTTCGCGAACCTCCGGGCCGAATGCAACCTGCACATGAT
>CAYGTG010000479.1:0-2110 GCA_964352485.1 uncultured Nannocystaceae bacterium
GGAGCGAAAAAGACGAGTGAGACGTCGTGTCGGGTTTCACCACGGGCTGCTAGGGTTCCGCAGGAGCCCGACGTGGAGTCCAGCCGGTCACGGGTTGCTCGCAGAGCCCGCGATGTCGCGCTTTCTCACGCACAAGGGCCGCGAGCCGCGGCTACGCTGCGCTCATGCGACTGCGCGGGCTTCTCACCAAGGCGAAGAACCTGGCCGAAGAGAACCTCCCTACCGAGGTCCTCGATGTTTCGCGGCGGCTCCGAGACACAGTTCTCGAGCACGCGCCGGAGGCCGTCACCGATGCGCTCGGGCGCATCGTGTCCGAAGACGACAAGGCTGCTGCGCGGCCTGACTTGTCCGAGGATACGGAAGCTCTGGCCGCGGCCGCAGAACGCCGACGCAAAGAAGCGCTGGAGAGAGTCAAGAGCAAGGCCGAGTCCGGGCTCAAGCCCGAAGACAGCCAGATCGTGATCTATGCGACGTCCGAAGAGCGCGAAGAAGTCGAGCAGATCGAAGCCGTCTTCAACCGCATCGATGCCGCCGCCCGCGTGATGGACCTCGACAAAGAGCCTCTGCAAACGAAGACACAGCTCGCCAAGCTGACCGGCAAGATGGTGCCTCCCTACGTCTACATCAACGGACGCTACTGGGGCGCGCTGGGCGAGATGGAGTCGCTGTCGGCCAGCGGTGACCTCGCGCTCGTCGTCGTCAATCGCATCGACGAGCTGCGCGAGGAGTCTCGACGTATCGGAAACATTCGCGAGGTCTACGACGACGAGATCACCACGGCCAACATCCTCGAGCGCTGGAAGCTCGGCCACATCTTGTGCGTCGACGACCTCGACGCTTGGTACGAGGTCGACCGTGACGGCGGCGAGCATTTCTACTACCAGGGCGGACCACGCCCGGTCGAAGACATGCCGCAGGTGGCCGCAGAGATCGTCGCAGCGGTCGAGGACGACGAGTACGAAGCAACCTGGCAGCTCGAGCCGAGCATTCAGATCGAGGGATGAAGGAAGACTCCCGCGCCCGCCTGCGCCGCCACCTCCAGGTGATCGACAGCGACGTCGAGCCGGTCGTCCGCCGCTATCGCGAGCATATCGAATGCGCGAAGGGCTGCAGCGACTGCTGCCAACAGACGTTCCGGGTCTCGCACCTGGAGGGCGCCTACCTGCGTGAGGGCCTCGCAGAGCTCTCCGTCGAGGTGCGCGCAGACATCATGGAGCGGGCGGCAGTGTACAAACCCGACCAACGTCAGCCCTGCCCGGCGCTCTCGGCCGAGGGGGCTTGCCGCATGTACGCGCATCGCCCCCGAATCTGCCGCAAGTACGGCATCCCGCTGTGGAACCCACAGCGGCCCGATCGAGTCGACACGTGCCCCAAGAACTTTGGCGGTGTGCATGACATCGACGCGGCCTTGATCGTAGACCCTCAGGCGCGGTGGGCCGAAGCATGGATCGACGTTCGCAACGTGGAGGAGACCGCACGAACGACCGACACGATCGCGGCACACCTCCTGCGGTCCCTCAGCGACGACGCATGAGCCCTTCTTGAGCGGTCGAGGCGACGAGTCGCCCCTGGACATCGAAGAACTGACCCCTCGCCATGCCCCGCGCACCCCCGGCAGACGGGCTATCGATGTCGTAGAGCAGCCAATCGTCGAGCCGAAACGACCGGTGAAACCACATCGAATGGTCCAGGCTCGCGGCCTGAATGCTCGGCATCAGCGGTGAGACGCCGTGGGGCACCATCGCGGTCCCGAGAAAGTAAGAGTCCGACGCGTAGGCCAACAAACACTGGTGCACATAAGTGTCATCGGGCAGCGCCTCCGCGGCTCGAACCCAAACCTGCCGGTGCGGAGGACCCTTCTTGGGTGCGAGCGGGTTGACCGGATTCACCGGCCGAAACTCGATAGGACGTTCGCTGAGCACCCGGCTGCGCAGAGGTTCGGGGATCGATCCGGCGATGGTCTTGGCCAGCTCACGCTCCGACTTCAGCGTCTGTGGTTCGGGGGCTTCGGGCATCGGCGCCTGGTGGTCATACCCGTCCTCCTCGACTTGGAACGACGCCGCCATGTTGAAGATCGCTCGACCGTCCAGAATGGCGACCACTCGGCGCG
>CAYGTG010000479.1:2120-6473 GCA_964352485.1 uncultured Nannocystaceae bacterium
TCGACGTCGTAGATGATCGGCGCCTTCACGTCACCCGGTCTCAGGAAGTAGCCGTGCAGCGAATGGGCGGTGCGTTCCTTCGGGACGGTCTGCGCCGCTGCCGACAGGGCTTGTCCGAGCACCTGCCCGCCGTAGACCGTTCCCCACCCCGGGTCCCGGCTCTGCCCGCGGAAAAGGTTCTGCTCGAGCCGTTCGAGTTGAAGCTGCTCGAGGAGTTCCTTGAGAACAACGGACATGCTTCGACCGTAGGTCACCGGACGCGGAACTCACCAGGCACAGCCGCGCAGTCGCGCGCGGTGTTTTCCCCGCCGGGGTCCCAGGGCTGGGGCCGAGCCGGTACCTGGTACCCTGGGCTCGCCGATGCGAACCCGAAGTTCCCTGCTGTTCCTGCTGGCGTGCGCGTGCTCGAGCGGGAACTCGCTGGAGACGACGGGCGCGTTCTCAACCCTCGCACCGACGACAGGCGGCGAAGGGGACACCGACGACACGACCGCTCCCGCGTCCAGTTCGAACAGCACCGGGGGCACAACCGACGTCTCGACCGCAGGGTCTGGCGCTTCCACCGGCGCCGGAGACACCGGCGACTCGGACTCGGCGGAACCCGCATCTGAGTCCAGCACCGGGGAGCCGCTTCCGCCGCAACCGGAAACGAGCTGGTGGTCGCACTGCATCGCAGGCGCTGAGTGCACCGACGATCTCGTTTGCCTGCTCAATGGCGCCGGCGACGACGGGGTTTGCACCTCGCTGTGCAGCCCGCCGGGCGACGCGACCTCGTGTGGCGCCTCGCCGGGAGGCACCGCCGCCCCAACGTGCCTCAACGCCGGGACCACCAGCATCTGTGCGCTGGACTGCTCCACGGGAAAAAGTTGCCCCTCGGGCATGCTCTGCCTCTCGGACGACGACGACGACGGGCCGATCGAGATTTGCCTGTAGCGCCGGCGCACGCATCGGTGCTGTTGGGTCGCGCCAGTGCTCCGGCCTCGGTATGGTCGCGCGGATTCATGCAAGCGAACTGGAACCCCGAGTCATGGAAGACCAAGATCGCCGGCCAAGCCGTCGCGTACCCGGACCCGGCACACCTGCAGTCCGTGCTTCGACAGATCGCTGCCCTGCCGCCGCTGGTCACTTCGTGGGAGGTCGAAGACCTCAAGGGTCGACTCGCCGCGGCAGCGTCAGGCACGGCGTTTCTCCTCCAAGGGGGCGACTGTGCCGAGTCCTTCGACGACTGCAGCTCGGGCAACATCGCCGACAAGCTCAAGATTTTGCTGCAGATGAGCGTCATCCTGGTGCACGGGACGCGCAAGCCGGTGATTCGTGTGGGCAGAATCGCGGGGCAATACGCCAAGCCACGTTCGGCTCCGATCGAGCGACGGGGTGATGTCGAGCTTCCGAGCTACCGCGGAGACCTGGTCAACCGGCAGGCGTTCACCGTCGAGGACCGAACCCCCAACCCGGACCTCCTGCTGCGGGGATACGAACGCGCCGCGCTCACGCTCAACTTCGTGCGGGCCCTCGCCGAGCACGGCTTCGCCGATCTTCGCCATCCCGAAAACTGGGACATCTCGTTCTCCGCGAAGAGCCATCGCGCCGAGGAGTACCGGGCGTTGGTGGAGTCGATCCGTGACTCGATCACCTTCGTCGAGGCCGTGATCGGCAACCAGTTCGCCCAGCTCGAGAAGGTGGAGTTCTTCACCAGCCATGAAGCGCTGTCGTTGGAGTACGAGTCCGCGCAGACCCGGCAGGTTCCGCGACGCGAGGGTTGGTACAACCTCAGCACGCACCTGCCTTGGATCGGCATGCGAACCGCGGAACTGGACGGGGCGCACGTCGAGTACTGCCGGGGCATTCGGAACCCGGTCGGCATCAAGGTCGGGCCCACCATGGACACCCAATGGCTGCTCGCACTGCTGCAGCGGATCAACCCGAGCAACGAGCCTGGCCGCATCACGCTGATCCACAGGATGGGCGCCGGACAGGTTGAAGAGAAGCTGCCCCCGATCCTGGAGGCGGTTGAGCGCGCGGGTGCCGAGGTGTTGTGGACCTCTGACCCGATGCACGGCAACACCGAGACCACCGCCGACGGAATCAAGACCCGCCGCTTCGACAACATCGTGGGCGAGCTCGAGCTGAGCTTCGATCTTCATCGACGCGTCGGCACCACCCTCGGTGGCGTTCATCTCGAAATGACGGGCGAGAACGTCACCGAGTGCGTGGGCGGATCCACCGGACTCGCCGAGTCCGACCTGCACCGTGACTACCGCAGCCGCGTCGACCCGCGTCTCAACTACGAGCAGGCGCTCGAGGTTGCGATGCTCATCGCCGGACGTCTCCGCCGGGCCGCGCGTATTTAGCCAGCGTCACATGCGCACATCGGTCGAAAACGCCTCATTCGACCCCGTGCACCCCCTCGATCTGACCGTGTTTCGTGTTAGCCTCGCTACGTGCGTTTCGGGGGATTAAGTTTGTACTCGGTTACGGCCATGCTCGCGGTCGGTGGGTGCGACTCCGGCGGTGGCGCCGAGGGGACCGCATCGGCCTCCGGCAGTGGCGGGATTGAGACCATCGGCCAATCGGAGGGGAGTACATCCGCCGGGACTGAAAGCGACTCGAGCACGCCCACCGCGTCCGACAGCAACAGTGGCACAGGGACCCCGACGTCGGGGGCTGGAAGCACCACTGCAAACTCGGACAGCCAGGGCGATGCATCTACCAGCTCGGGCCCGGGTCCGACGGGTGGCTCGAGCAGTGAGGGCGGCGAGGAATCGAGCACGGGTGAAGCACAGGGCTGCGACCAGGGTGGCGGGAGCAAGGTCGTCGAGTTCTCGTACATCTGGATCGCGAACAGCTCGCAGGGAACGATCTCGAAGCTCGACACCCAAACCGGCGCCGAGCTCGGTCGATACATCACGCGCCCCGACGGCGCCGGCAACCCTTCGCGCACCTCGGTGAACCGCTTCGGCGACGTCGCCGTAGCCAACCGCGCGGGGGGCATCACCAAGGTCTACGCGGACTCCGCAGACTGCCTCGAGAGCAATGGGCTTCCGGGCATCCAGACCTCCACGGGGCCCGACGACATCCTGCCGTGGGGCGAGGACGAATGCGTCGCCTGGTACACGGAAATCGCCCACAACAACAACCGCCCGATCGCCTGGACCAACGGCACCCTCAACGAAGAGACGTGCCAGTACGACGGCGTCGACGTGTACACGGCATATCTCGACAGTGGGGTCGCGGGTTCGATCGAGATTGCACGGCTCAACGGAGCGACCGGGATCATCACCGATACGATCCCGATGCCGGAGACTCCGCTGAAGACCCATGGATTCTACGGCGCGGCGATCGACGGCCAGGACCGGGCGTGGTTCTCGCAGCTGCAGGGCGGCCAACTCGTCCGGGTGAACAACGACATGACCGTCGACACGTGGGACGTCGAAGGAACGCACAACGGATACGGCATCACGGTCACGGAGGACGGCTACGTGTGGATCTGCGGCCGCGACACGCACCGCTTCGATCCCCTCACCGAGACATGGGCGCAGTCCCAAGCCGTCGACCCCACGGCCTACGTGCACACCGGTGGATGCATGGGCGATGGCAACGGTGTGCTGTACCGAGGAGCACATGCCAACGTGCTTGGTATCGACACGGAGACGCTCGACACCGTGGTCACTCTGCCTGCCGGGCAGCCCGGTGACGACCACATCTGGGGGGTCGCCGTCGACTTCGACGGGTTCGTTTGGGCAATCCCGCGCAACGCTGAGCACGCGTACAAGATGGACCCAACAATGCCTGCAAACCCGATCGTGATGACGGTCGAGGGTCTCCAGGATTGCTACACGTACAGCGACATGACCGGGTTCTCCCTGAACGCGGTCGTACCCGGCTAGGGCGATCGCTTACTGCGCACGCCAAAAGCGCGCAGGATCAGCGTCGGTCGTCGGCCCCGAAGGTCGGCGAACGCCGTTTTTCCGGCGGCGATCCGCTGGCCAATTCGGCCGAAACTCGCCGTCGCGTGGCCCGAAACGCTACGATGTGGGTCGGTGACCGCAGGGGCACACAACAACCCGGTGGGGACCGGGGGCCAGGTGCGTGGCTACACGCTGCGCCGGTTTCTCGCTCAAGGCGGGATGGCAGAGCTTTTTCTCGCGCAGCCGACCGACCCACAGCGCGCCCGCAACATCGTGGTGGTCAAGCGGGTGCTGCCGCAGTTCGTCCAGGACCAGCAGTTCGCCCGAATGTTTGCGCGGGAGGCCGCCCTCGCCTCGATGCTCAAGCACCCCAACATCGTCGAGGTGTATGGCGATCAGGGCGCCTCGGATGCGGAGTGCTTCTTCGCGATGGAGTACGTCCACG
>CAYGTG010000480.1:0-6453 GCA_964352485.1 uncultured Nannocystaceae bacterium
CGTCAGTAGAGCGGCGGATCCGAGCTGCGGCGGTTCGTCCGGCGACTTCGGCGTCGCTGCGACAGGTCGCTGACTGCGAAACCGACGCCACCGACGTCGACCTCCTCGTCGAACCGATCGGCAAGGGCGACGGGCGTCGCCACGCGGATGTTCGCGATGGCTTCGGGCCCGAGGCGTGGATCTCACGCCGCGGCAAGACCCCCGCAGCTGTTTCCGCCCGAGTTCGCTATTTCGACCGCGGCGCGATGGGCTACGCGATGGGGACGGTGTCGGCGGTGCGTCACGACGGGGAGGGCAACCTGACCTTCATCGACCGGCCGTTCGTGATCATGGAAGCCCGCGGCTCGGTGGAACTCGGCCGATTCCGGGGTGGTCATCAAATCTGATGCTCTGACGTCCGCTCAGGGTCCGGTCTCGAGCCACGAGTCGACGTCTGCGACCGCGTCCCGATCGTGAAGCGTTTCGTACGCGGCGCGGGCCAGCGTCGCGGAGGCCCGAGCCTCGGATGCGGGCGCGCCGCTTTTGGCGAGGGCTTGGGCGAGCACGAAGAGGGCTGGCCCAGACCTGCGGGGTCCAGCGTCGGTGGCTTCTGCGATTCGCGTCGCGCGTCGAGCCAAGGTAAGCGCCAAGGTGGCGTTGCCTTCGGCGAGTTCGATCTCCGCGAGCCCGCTCAGCGCTCCGATGAGAAGCGGGTCGGTTTCCGCCCCGTGTGTCTCTAAGATGGTGAGCGCCCGCTGATACGACGAGCGGGCGTCGTGCAGTCGGTCGGCCCTTTGTTGAGCCTGTCCCAGGGCCACCAGGGGCATCACAAGCTGACGGTCGGTCGGACCGCGGGCGCGCTCGTGTCTCGCGAGGACCTGGAGCCGGGCTTGGACTGCGTCTGCGAATGATCCTCGCGCGAAGTGGACGTCCGCGAGGGCCTCGATGGCCGAGGCCGTCTCCGGATGCTCCGGTGTGAGGACCGTCTCGAGGATCTCCTGGGCGCGCATGCAAAGGTCGGCGGCGACCTCGAAATCTCCTCGGCGGCTGGCAACGATAGCCGAGTCCAGCATAACCGTGGCTACGGTCCGGTGCCTCGGCCCGAACCGTGCGCGGTGGATCGCCATCGCGTGCTCGAGCGTATCCTCGGCTTGGTCGAGGTGTCCGAGCATGGCCTGACTGCGGCCCAGCAGCGCGAGGGTTTTCGCCACCGCGGGATCGTCGTCCTCCAGTGTCGAAGCGTGGTTGCGCAAACTCGACCCGAGAATGACCTCTGCCTCTTCGGGGAAACCGAGGGACAGCAGGGCTCCGCCACGCAAGTACGCGAGACCGGCGATTCGAGGGTGGACGTCTCCGACGGCGTCTCGCCAAATCGCGTCCGCTCGGTCGAACATCTGCAGCGCTTCACGACTCCGTCGTTGGTGCTGGTACACGATGCCGAGGGAGCCAACCGCAGCAGCGGTGATGGGGTGCTCGGCTCCAAGGATCTTCGTGCGCTGTTCCAGTGCCAGTTCACCTTGAACGGCCGCGGCCGCATAGTCACCCAGCCCGCGATAGACCTCGGTGAGTAGATAGTGTCGTTCGGCCTCATCCAGTCCGCCGACATCGACCTTGTCCGATGCGATCGCGTCGGCATGTCGCACCCAGACCTCGGCCTCTCGGTATCGCTGCATCACGGCATGAACGCGAATGAGTGAGCGTGCGGCCCGGAATGCGACCTCGAGCGAGCCTGCGTCGGAGGCTTCGAAGAACGTATTGGTCAACACCGTGTCAGCGTCTTCGAAGCGCCCCGTCTCGTAGAGGCAGCGGCCCTCGATCATGCGGGTGGACGCCTGCAGAGGAGGCCAGCCGAGCGCTTCCGCTTGGGCTCGGGTTGCCTGGGCCTGCGCGAGTGCGTCCGAAACGTTGCCGGCATGGCGGAGCCGATCGACCTCGACGAGCCGGTCGCGAATCAACCGGATCCGGTCGCGGAGTTCCTCTGGCGGTGCCGGAAGCCGTTCGAGAAGATTCGGATCCAGGCAGGTTTGTACCGGGTCGAGGTACGAGACGAGTCGTACCGCGCGACGGGCCGTGTTGGCGTCCCCCTCGGCGAGCTGCTCGACGGTCGCCTCCAGCTGGAGCCGACGGTCCTCAAAGCACCACATCGATCGCTCGGAACGCTCCGCGGTCCAGTCACCGTGGACCGTTGTGTGAAGGCACGCTTGTTCGCGGCCGGAACTCCACGCCTGCGCGTACTGGTCGAGCCATGGCACCAGCGTCTCGAGGCTGCGGTCGGCGAAGCTCACCTGCGTTGCCCGCAGGCCCGTGCGCAGCTTCGTTTCGGCGGCGTCGTCCCAGATGTTGAAGATGCTCGCACCCTGATTCGCGCAGGCGGTGAGGCGTTCTTCATGCTCACGCTCGCGCTGTTGACCCCGCTCCACGGCGAGGGCAACGGGAGTCGCCACCATGATGAGCGCCCCAAGAGCGACCTGCCATCGCCACCGTCCCCGGCCGCGTTCGAGCACCTTGAGGAGCTCGGACATTGACGACCAACGCTCTTCGGCCTCGGCTCGCATGCCTCGGGTGAGCGCTCGCTTGAGCCAGCGAGCCATCCGGCGGTCGTGTGGGGGCGGGCGCACTCGGCCTTCAGCGACGTTGTGCAGAAGCTCCGGAAAGGTCGGCGCGTCGAAGGGGCGCTCTCCGCAGAGCCCCTCCCAGAGGCTGACGCAGAACGCAAACTGGTCGGCGGCGGGGGTCAGGGTCGATGCGACCGCCTGCTCGGGGGCCATGTACGCGGGAGTCCCGGCGACATGACCGTCTGTGGCCTCCGAGAGGACCGACCCGGAGATCAACTCGATGTCGCTATCGTTCTCGACGGTGTCGGTGGGGCGGGCGAGCCCAAAGTCGGTGACCAAGACACGCCCCTGTTCGGAGACCATGACGTTGTCCGGCTTGAAGTCTCGATGGATGAGTCCTTGGGCGTGTGCGGCCTCCAGGCCGTGGCCCGCGCTCACAAACACCTGGAGCACGTCTCTCCAAGATCGTCGTTTGGTGGCCAGCCAGGCTTGAAGAGAAACCCCTTCGACGAATTCCATGGCGATGTAGACCCCGTGCTCATGCTCGCCAACGTCGTGCACCCCAACGACGTTGGGATGGGTCAACTTCGCCATCGCCTGGGCCTCCATCAGCAGTGCTCGGCGGCGCGCCGCTGTGGTGCCCCCGTGCAGCAGCTTGAGCGCGACCTTGCGGTCCAGCTCGGGATCATAGGCGAGGTAGACCGTGCCCATCGCCCCCGCGCCGAGCGTTCGGAGCACCACGTATCGGCCCAACTCGGTGATCGCATCCGAGTGGCCAGGCCCCCGAGCGGCCTGTTCGCTGTGCAGATGCTCGATGCTCGCATCCACCGTTCTGTCCGGGTCGTGCGTGGGAGAGGACGCGACGCCGCCCGTACCGACGTGTGGATGCTTCGGCAGGCCGCCAGACTACCAAGACGCCGCAACGCTGGCTGCACCATTCACGCGGCCCCACCTACACGCGACCTGACCGGAGATGATCCAATCTCTCATCGTGTGGTCTCGGGACGACACGACCACCAACGCGGTCGTCGAATCGATCGAAGCATCGAGCCGCTTCAAGTACAGCCGGCGGTTCACCTTCTTGTGCCAGTTGCTCGGGCGCAAGAAGGCACGCGCCGACGCGGTATCGGCATCCGACGTCTTGAGGTTGAGGCCGTCGGGGCGTTCGCGGATCTCCTCGGGGGTGAACCGAAACCAGGTCAGAGTCTCGCCGTAGAGTTGGCGGTCGTTGACCTCGGTCGCCACGCCATCGGGGGAGCTTCGGTGGCCGACCTGACTTCGATGTTGGGGGTGCTGTTCGGCGATACCGAGCTCGAGGAGCGCGGAGGTGTTCGCGCTGGTCGGCGCGCCCGAGCTCGCGCAGCGAGAGATCACGGCCGCGGCCGATACGGGGCTCATCGATGTGGTCTGGATGGAGCACTGCCCGCAGCTGCAGCCGCTGCGAGGCCAGCCCGCGTTCGCCCGCGCGCAGTCGACTGTCGAGCAGCGGGTCGTGAGGCGGCCTAGGAAAAAACCGACGTCTCGCGCTGTTGTGGGAGAATTCCTGCCAAAAGTGAAAGCTGGGGGCCCGGTGGGGGTTAGGACCACAGCCGGAACCGACAAAGCTCCCATGTCTACACCGATCGAACGCCTTCTCCGCACCCTCGTCCTCAACCTCGTCCGCGACCACCAGATCCCCAATGCGCCGGTGCGGACGACCCTGCGCGTGGACGCCAACGCGGCGGCGATTCCGATCACCGTGAGCCAGCTTGGCTCAGGAACGATCGTCTTCGCCACCACGCCAGGTTGTGTTCCCGGGCAGCAGTGCGTGCTGAGCATCGCGATCGGCCAGTCCGCACGGGTTGATTTCCCGGTTCGGGTTGCCGCCGAGGGCCCGCTGTTCCGGGCATCGATGGTTGGCGCGGCTCTCGTCCTGCGCCGCCGAACCAGCCGCAACGTCCGGCTCGAAGAAGCGCTGGGCGTCGCCGCCTGAGGGGACCACGCTCGCCGGCGGCGGCCGCACGTTTCGACTGAGCCCGTGATCGAGCGGGCTGCGGTGGGCACTGACGAGACATGTTCCCTTGGCTTGCCGGTGTTCTCTCGGGCTCTCTACTCGCCGCCGCGCCACAAACGTCCGAACTCAACATCGCCGCGCCACAGGTCGCCGCCCAGCCCAGTCCACGGCGACCCAAGCTCAAGCGCAAGACCGCGCAGGGAATGCTGCTCGGGGGTGCACTGGGCACCGCCGGGATGACTTGGATCTCCGGTCTCGTCGCCGCGCGCTACCTCGACTCCGGCGACGCCTCCCTGCGCGAGGCCGGGCGTCTGATGCCTATCCCGGTCGCGGGTCCGATCATCGCGGCGTCAGCCTCTGACGACCCAGAGCAGCGCGTGGTCGCGTCGCTCGGGGTGTACCAGGGCGTCTCGATCGCGATCCTGACCATCGGCGCGGTCTCTGAGCACCGCCATCGCCAACTCGATCGCTTCGAGGGACGCCCGCGTCGTGTCGACAAGTCGAGCGGGGTCCTGCTGGTCACGCAGGGCATCGTGTGGCTCGGTCTCAGCTACGGGATGACGTACGGTTTCTCGGCTGACAGAGCCAAGCGCGGCGACGCTTTCAGCCGGCGCATGCAGGTCCCGCTGGTGGGCGGGTTCTTGGCCGCTGCGGATTCCCCCGACTACACCCGAGGTTTTCTGGGCCTGACCAGCAGCGCGGTTCAGCTCGCCTCCGCCGCATGCATCGCGGTTGGAGCCACGGCGATCGCGCGTCGCCGCCGATCGCAGCGCTTGTCGATTCTTCCGCTGCCCCAACCGGACGGCGCGACGATCACAGCCTCCATGCGTTTTTAGAAGTGTCCGATGCGCTGCGGTTCGCCGAGGACTCGTGGGGTCAGGCGCGCGCGAACAGCCACTCAACCAGGCTGGCGCCGATGAGGGTTTCGGCCGCAACGAGGGGGAGCAGCCCGAGGGCAGTCCCCAAGACGTAGGGGCCGAAGCGCACCTTGGAGACGCCGAGCATCAGCTGCATGGGGCCGAACGTGAACAAGGTCAGGCGCAAGATGAGAACGGTTCGAAAGCCCTTGGTGGCCAGGCGCTCGTCATAGCCTCGGAGCCGGTCGGGGATTCGTTCTTGCACCCAATCGTGGCCGACGAAGCGGGCGAACCCGAACGCCGTGCATCCGCCAAGCGTGGCCCCGGCCCATGACAGTGCCAGGGCGAGCGCTGGCGGCCAGACCAGGCTTGCCGCGATGATGAACACGTGGGCGCTCAGTCCGACCGGCTGTAGAATTGCGAACGCGAGTAAGAACACGATCGGGCCCCAGATCCCCGATGCCTGCAGCCACGCTCGAACCTGGGCGGCATCGAGGTCCTCGTAGAACCCACCCAACAGCACCGTGAGGACCGCCGCAAGAAACAGCAGGCCGAGCACGACCCTGAACCAGTTGGCTCGTGCTCGGTCGGGCTTCATGGCGCGAAGGTAACAGGCAGCGGCGAGTCCGGCAGTCGCAGCTCGGCCATGCGTGCGCGGAGGCGACGGTCGCGTGCTTTTCCCAGTTCGTATCGCGCGGGCACTGGTACGTTAACAGCCGTTGGCGCTGCGAGATACCACCGTCCATGCTTTCTGTGACGACGTGCTCGGGGACCTCGACGCGGTGGCGCTGGCGCGACGGATCGCGCGCGAGGAGCTGACCGCTGCCGAGGTCGTCGAAGCTGCGATCGCCCGGGCGAATCGGGTGGATCCTCGGCTCAACGCCATCGAGTCGGAGCGCTTCGAGCGAGGGCTCGCCGAATCTGCGAAGCCGGGCGCCGGGTTCTTTGCGGGGATTCCCACGTTCATCAAGGACAACGCCGCGCTGCAGGGGCTGCCGACCAACCACGGTACCCCTGCCTTGCGATCCCCTCCGTCGAAGGAGACGGACCCCTACGTTCTGCAATATCT
>CAYGTG010000481.1:0-6449 GCA_964352485.1 uncultured Nannocystaceae bacterium
CCCCCAACCCCGGTTCCGAGAATGGCCCCAAAGACGACGGGCGCGCCGGCCCCAGCCCCATCAGTCGCCTCCGACAGCGCAAAGCAGTTGGCGTCGTTGGCCAAGCGCACCCCTCGACCCACGGCCGCCTCCAGATCCGCCCGAAGCGGTTTGCCGTTGAGGACGAGCGTGTTGCAGTTGCGCATCAGCCCGGTCTTCGGTGAGATCGATCCCGGTGTCCCGACGCCGAGCGTTCCTCGTGCGCCCAGGGCCTGTGTCGCCTCGCGATCCAGGGCAACGATGGCCGCAAGGATGGCTCCGTAGTCCCCGCTTGGGGTCGGGACTCGTTTTCGCCAGCGCTCCGTGGTGCCTTCGAGCGCCACGAGCTCGGTCTTCGTTCCCCCGAGATCGACCCCGAACCTCAGCCCCTGCATGCGACGACCCTAGCAGCCGTCGGCGCGCGGCCTTGGGGGCGCTCGGCCCAGGGCCACGGAGCCATGGCTGAGCCGCCGCGGGGCTTGCTACCATCGCGGCGTGCGCAGCATCTCCCTCGCCCTGTTGGTCGTCGCGCTGGGCTGTGACGCCCAGGATGCGGCGCCTGCCGAGTCGAAGCACAAGGCCGCCGAGCCCCCCGCAACCGAGGACGCCAAGACCGCTGTGCCTGCCAAGACCGGGAGCCCCCTGGAGCGGTGGGACTTCGATGCGGGTGCCGCCGGCTCCACGCCTGCTGGCTTCGAACTGCTCGAGACCGCCGCCGCCGGCACCCCTGCAACCTGGGGTGTGGTCGCGGACCCTGCCGCGCCCTCGGGGGGCAAGGGCTTTGGCGTGCTGAACACCACCAACACCGGGCAGACCTACAACGTCGCCCTCGCCCCAGGATTCGAAGCCACCGATGTGGAGCTGACGGTCTCGCTCAAGGCAGACGCGGGCACCCAAGATCAAGGCGGAGGGGTCGTGTTTCGGGCCCAGGGCTCGCGCGACTATTACATCGCGCGGTGGAATCCCCTGGAGAAGAACGTTCGATTCTACGTCGTCGTCAGCGAGCAGCGCAGCGCCTTCAAGGCCGCGGAACTCGACCTCGACCCGAGCCAGTGGCACACGATGCGCGTCATCGTGGAGGGCTCCCGAATGGAGCTGTTCATGGACGAAACCTCCGTGCTCGTCGCCGAGGATGAAACGTTGAAGACGCCGGGCCGTATTGGGCTGTGGACCAAGGCCGACGCCGCGACCTGGTTCGACGACCTCACGGCACAGAAACTGTAGACGCCATGGCCTGGATTGAAGTCCTCGACGAAGACGAAGTGATGGCGGCCGGTGGCCGGCTCGCGCGGCTGTACAAAGCCGCCGTGGACCCGCACACCCACCGCGTCGACAACGTGATTCAGATTCACAGCTTGCGACCATCGACCCTGGAGGGACACCTCAAGCTCTACGGCGCGGTGATGCACGCCCCCCAAGGCCTCTCTCGCCGAGAGAGAGAACTGCTCGCGGTCGCGGTCTCGGCGGCGAACGCCTGTCATTATTGAGTGCGGCACCATCGCGCCGGTCTGGCGCGAACGCTTCGGGACGACGCGACCGCGTTCATGGATGCCCTCGAGGCCTTTGGGCGCGGCGAGGGCCCACACCCACAGGACGCATCCAATCGAGAGCGCGCCATGCTCGACTATGCCCTGGCGCTGACCCACAGGCCGGCCGAGATCACCGGTGCCGACCTGCTGCCCATGCGCGATGCCGGCCTGGCCGACGCCGAGATCCTCGACGCCAACCAGGTCGTGTCGTACTTCGCCTACGTCAACCGCATGGTCGACGGGCTGGGCGTCGAGCTCGAGGACGACCACTGGCCGTGAAGGCTAGTGCTAGCCCGCGTACAGATCGGAGAAGCGGGCCGCGCTGACGACCGAGTCGACGGTGCGGATGGTGCCGGTCGAGGATCGCATCGAGAGCGTCTGCAGATGCAGGCGGTCTCCGATCCGGCGAACCCCCTTGAGCATCGGGCCCGAGGTCACGCCCGTGGCACAGAAGATGACCTCTCCGCGAACCAGGTCGGACATTTGCAGGTAGGCATCGGGGTCCTCCATGCCCATCGCGATTGCGCGCTGGCGCTCGCCGTCGTTGCGAAAGCGGAGCCGGCCATGGAAACAACCCCCCATGCACTTGAGCGCCGCCGCTGCCAGGACGCCTTCGGGAGCCCCACCGGTGCCGTAGACCATGTCGATCGAACTCTCCGGCATGCAGGTCGCGACCGCAGGCGCGACGTCACCGTCGGAGACGAGGAACACGCGCGCTCCGGCGCCGCGAAGCTCGGCGATCAGCGCTTCGTGACGGTCTCGTTCGAGCACGACGACGGAGATCTCGCTGATCTTGCAGCCCTTGGCCGCGGCCATGGCTCGGACGTTCTCGGTGGGCGACTTCTTGAGCGACACGACGCCGTGTCCCAAGGGCCCAGTCGCGATCTTCTCCATGTAGGTGTCGGGCGCGTTGAGCAACCCCCCTCGCTGGGCGACGGCGAGGACAGCCAAGGCCCCCGGAGCGCCTTCGGCACACAGGTTCGTGCCTTCGAGCGGATCCACCGCGATGTCGACCTCGGGCAGGGTGTCGTCCTTGGGGCCGACCTTCTCGCCAATGTAGAGCATGGGCGCTTCATCGCGCTCGCCCTCCCCAATCACCACGGTGCCGCGCACCGAAACGCGATCGAATGCTTGGCGCATGGCCTGCACGGCACGCGCATCCGCGGCGTCTTTTTGACCGCGGCCCACGAGGTGGGAGCACGCAATTGCAGCGGCTTCCGTGACACGGACGAATTCGAGAACGAGGGTACGATCCATCAGAGGACTCCAGCGACGATGGCGCCTTGTAGCAGGAAAGCGGGGCCGCCGGGAAGGCGCTCCCGGTCACAGCGAGGTCACGCGCGCACTCAGCAGCTCATAGAAGCGGTCCGGGAGCGGCTGCGGACGTCCATCCCGTGCTCGCACGCACGCATGGCGCGTTTGGCCACTGATCAGGTCGAGGTCGCGCTCCAGACCCGAGCGGTCCCCGGCCCGCACCCGCACCCGATAGTCGAAGTGCACCCGGACCTCAGTGACCAGGCTCAGCCCAACCTGCAGGCTCATGCGGTCGTCGTACTGGCCGGGCGCGTGATAGTGCAGCGCGAGTTCGGACACCGGCAGCCCAAAGCCCAGCGCCTCGAGCTCGGTGTAGGGCGAGCCGGTCTGTCGGATGAACTCCACCCTCGCCATCTCCAGATAGCGCAGGTACGACGCGTGATAGACGATGCCCATCTTGTCCGTGTCCGCGAAGAGGACGCGCGGGGTCGCCACGGTCGTCATCTCGGGGAGGAGGTCGGGACAGAGGCGTTTGGGCTTGGCCATGGGGCTCACTCGATGGTGTCGGGCTCACGGATCCGGAACCGGTGGGTCGGGCCCGTCACAGCGTCGAGCCCATCGATTTCGGCGATGGCGGCTCGAACTCGGGCTTCGGGCACGCGCTCGGTGACGACCACCATGTCCACGGCCTCGCCCGCGCCTCGAAGGTCCTGCTCGAGGCGTTTGACGCTCACCCCGTGGCGGCCCAGGCACGCGGCGACCCGGCCCAAGACCCCGGGCACGTTGGTCACGTGCGCGCAGAGATAGTTCTCGTGGGCTTCGTCCGAGCTCGGGCGAGGCACGGCTTCGACAATGGTGCTGAACGCTTCGGGCGGCGGCCGGCCAGCGTCGAACGCGAACATGTGTCGGCACAGCTCGATGATGACGGAGACCACCGCCATGCCGGTCGGCATCGGCCCCGCGCCCCGCCCATGATAGAGGCTGCGCCCCATCGCCCGCGACTCGACGAGCACCGCGTTGTACGAACCGCGCACCGTCGCGAGGATGTGCTGCTTGGGCACCAGCATCGCAGAGACCGACAGCGCGGGGCCTTCGGGCGTCTGGCGGGCTTCGGCCAAGCTCTTGAAGACGTAGCCGAGCGCATCGGCGGCCGCGATGTCGAACGGCCGCACTCGGGTGATGCCCTCGGTCGCAATGGCGGCGGGGTCGACCCGCAGACCGAAGGCCAGCAGCGTCAGCAGGCTCAGTTTTTGGGCCGAGTCGCCGCCGCCGACGTCGAGCGTGGGGTCGGCTTCGGCAAACCCGGCCGCCTGGGCGTCCTTCAGCGCGTCGGCATAGCTCGCCCCGGTCCGGCTCATGGCGTCGAGGATGTAGTTGCAGGTCCCGTTGACGATGCCGGTGAGGCGTTCAATGCGGTCGCTGGCCAGGCCTTCGCGAATCGCTCGAAGGATCGGAATGCCACCGGCCACCGCCGCCTCGAAGTTGATCGCCACGCCGCGCCGCTGGGCCTCGGAGAACAGCTCCTTGCCGTGGGTCGCCATCAACGCCTTGTTGGCGGTGACCACGTGCTTGCTGCGGGAGAGCGCCTCGAGAACCATGGTCAGGGCCGGCTCGATGCCTCCCATCAGCTCCACCACGATGCGGATCTCGGGGTCCTCGAGGACCTCGCGCGGATCGGTGGTCAGCAGCGCGCGCGGCATCGTTGCGTCGCGCGCTCGCTCCAGGTTTCGCACGAGGATCTTCTTGACCCGGACCGAGGCGCCCAGGCGTCGTTCGATGTCGGCCTGGTTTTCCTGCAGGATGCGCGCAACGCCGCCCCCCACGTTGCCGGCCCCGAGCAAGCCGATGACGACCTCGCGCATGGTCCACGCACCGTACGGGCCCGTCCTGCGCGGCGTCAACAGCCCGTGCGCTCTACATTGAGCCGCGGCGCACGCAGGGGTAGTGTCAGCGGCGATGAGCACCATCGTCGACGTCCACGCTCGCGAAATCCTCGACTCTCGCGGAAACCCGACCCTCGAGGTCGAGATTGTGACCGAGGTCGGCAACGTTGGCCGCGCCGCCGTGCCTTCGGGTGCCAGCACCGGTGAGTTCGAGGCTCACGAGCTGCGTGACGCAGACGCCTCGCGGTTCGCGGGCAAGGGCGTGACGCAGGCCGTCGCGAACGTGATCGACTCGCTCAGCGATGTCGTGGTCGGCTTCGAGGTCACCGATCAGGTCGGCATCGACGAGGCCATGATCGCTGCCGATGGCACGCCGAACAAGAAGACCTACGGCGCCAACGCGCTGCTGGGTATATCCCTCGCCGCTGCACGTGCGGCTGCTGGGGACGTGGGGCTCCCTCTGTTCCGCTACATCGGCGGCACGCTTGCGCGGACCCTGCCGGTGCCGCTGATGAATGTCGTCAACGGTGGTGCACACGCCGACAACAACATGGATTTTCAGGAGTCCATGCTGGTGCCGCACGGCTTCGACAACTTCTCGGATGCGCTGCGCGCCGGGGTCGAGACCTTCCACGTGCTCAAGAAGCTGCTTCATGACGCAGGCAAGGCCACATCGGTCGGCGATGAAGGCGGGTTCGCGCCCAACCTCGCCAATAACGCCGAGGCCCTCGCCCTGCTCACCCAGGCCATCGAGAAGGCTGGTTACAAGCCCGGCGAGCAAATCTCGCTCGCGCTCGACGTGGCGGCCTCCGAGTTCTACGACAAGACCAAGAAGGTGTACACGCTCGAGGGAGAAGGGGGCCGAGAACTCGACTCCGCCGGGCTGACCGAACTCTACGTCGAGCTCGCGGGTCAGTACCCCCTGGTCTCCATCGAGGATGGCATGGACGAGGAGGACTGGGATGGCTGGAAGCTCCTCACCGACAAGCTCGGCGCCAAGGTCCAGCTCGTGGGCGACGACCTGTTCGTCACCAACCCACAGCGGCTCCAGCGAGGCATCGACACCGGCGTTGCCAACGCCCTGCTCGTGAAGGTCAACCAGATCGGCACGCTGACCGAGACCCAGACCGCCGTTCGTATGGCGCACCGGGCCGGCTACGCTTCCGTGGTTTCGCACCGCAGCGGGGAGACCGGCGACGACTTCATCGCAGACCTGGCGGTCGCGCTCGAGTCGGGTCAGATCAAGACGGGGAGTGCCTCGCGATCGGACCGCACGGAAAAGTACAACCAGCTGCTTCGGATCGCCGAAGCACTCGGCTCCAGCGCTCGTTACCCCGGCGCCGAGGTGTTCGGCCCCGCATGAAAGGCCCCGCGCTCGGACTTGCGGTGGCGTTGGCTCTGGGAGGCACCGCGGTTGCTCACGCCCAGCCGGAGCAGCCCACGCCCCTCGATCCAGCGCCGGGCCCGGCTTCGGATGCCGCCGAAACGGTGCCCGCCAAGCCCGAGCCACCTGCCGCGGCCACACCCCGGGACGTCGACCTGCTCGACCGAACGCTGCCGTGCGGCGCGCGGGTCTTGGTTGCCCGAGATGACTCGCTCCCCGTCGCATCCGTCGTCCTCACCCTCGAGCACGGGAGCGAAGACGACCCCGACGAGCTCCCCGGCTTGCACCACGCCCTCGCGTACCAGCTGCTGATGGGCAACCGGGGCACCGCCCCTGGGGGAATCCAGAGCATGGTTCAGGACGCCGGGGGCATCGCGTTCC
>CAYGTG010000482.1:0-6446 GCA_964352485.1 uncultured Nannocystaceae bacterium
CCCCAAGAAGGCCGCCAAAAAAGCCGCCCCCAAGAAGGCCCCCAAGAAGGCCGCAAAGAAAGCCGCGCCTAAGAGGGCCGCTTCGCCCAAGCTTCCTCCGAAGAAGGCACCCAAGAAAACCGGGGCAAAACCTGCGGCCAAGAAGAAGGCTGCTCCGCTCAAGCCCGCTCCCGAAGGCGTCGCGCCCGCGGTCCTTCCCGAGAAGAAGAAGCTCAACAACTACATGATGATCACCCTCGACAGCTGTCGGTTCGACAGCTTCGTCGCGGGCAAGACCAAGACGCTCGAGAAGCTCGGCGAGCTCGAGCGGCGCTACAGCTACGCCAGCTGGACGGCACCGTCGCACTACAACCTGATGACCGGCCTCATGCCGCACAGCTCGCCCTCGAACGTGTACGCGAGCGAGTACTACAAGAACGACTTCTTCAAGTACGGCGAGCGCCTCGGCACCGAGGAAGCGGCGTTCAAGGACCTGATCCCCAGCCTGTGCTTTCCGGTGTGGCTCAAGAAGCTCGGCTACCACACGCACGCCCGGGTCTCGATGCCGGTGCTCAACTCGAAGACGGGCATCAACCGAGGCTTCGACACCTACAAGCTCATGGACAAGCACAACGACATGCGGTCGATGTTCGAGACCATGCGGTTCTCCGAGGAGAAGCCCAACTTCTTCATGCTCAACGTCGGGGAGACGCACTACCCGTATGCGCGCCCGACCGAGGAGAAGAACGACTGGCCCCGCATCAGCGGCGTGCACGGCGTGTTCAAGAAGCTCGACGGCAACATCAAGGACGGCAAGGTCGTCACCTCGGATGAGAAGTTCTTCGACGAGGCCAAGATGAAGGAGCTGCACGCCCGTCAGATCGACACCGTCAACTACCTCGACGACGTCTTCGAGGAGCTCTTCGACCTGGTGCCGGAGAACACGTACATCACGGTGATGGCCGACCACGGCGAGCTCTTCGGCGAGGGCGGCTACTTCGGGCATGGCCCGATCAACCATGACAAGGTGTTCGAGGTTCCCTTCCTCGAAGGCAAGATTCGATGATCCTCTACATTGGCCCTGGCGCCGGTTTCGTCTTTGGCGGCACCTTCCTGGCGCTCATCGCGGCGCTGTTCTCCGGCTTCGTTTCGCTGTTTCTGTGGCCGATCCGGATGATTCGCCGGACCCTGTCGGGCTCGCGCGCCTACAAGGACGCCAAGGTCAAGCGCGTGGTCTTCTTGGGCCTCGACGGCTTCGACCCCAAGCTGGCCGAGCGCTACCTTGAGGAGGGCAAGCTGCCCAACCTGGCCAAGCTCAAGGCCCAGGGCAGCTACAACCGGCTGCGCACGACGTTTCCGTGCCTGTCCCCGGTCGCGTGGTCCTGCTTCGCCACCGGCGGCAACCCGGCCAAGCACAACATCTTCGGGTTCATCAGCCGCAACCCCAAGAACTACACGCCCGAGCTCTCCAGCTCCAAGGTTCGCCCGCCGCTGCGCACGCTCAAGATCTTCGGCATGGAGATCCCGTTGGGTAAGCCCGTCGTGGAGATGCGCCGCAAGAGCGTGCCGTTTTGGAAGCTGCTCGGGGAGCACGACATCCACAGCACCATCTTGCGGATCCCGATCACCTTCCCCCCCGAGAAGTTCAACGGCCACGTGCTCTCGGCGATGTGCACGCCCGACCTGCGGGGTACGCAGGGCAGCTTCAGCTTCTACTCGACCGCCTATGAGAAGCCAAGCCAGAGCGAAGGCCTCCGCCTGCCGCTGGTGAAGACCGAGAGCGGCGTCATGGGCGAGGTCTGGGGACCCCCCGACCCTCGGAGCGACAAGGGCGAGCACCTCAAGCTGCCCTTCACCCTCGACAAGCAACCCGATGGCACCTACCTGTTTGAGGCCGGCCCCGAGCGCCACGTGCTCTCGCCGGGAAAATACAGCGAGTGGGTCTCGATGGCGTTCTCCAGCGGCATGATGGGCTCGGCCAAGGGCATCGCGCGGCTGCTGATCACGGGTACCGACCCGCACCTCGAGCTGTACATGACGCCGATCAACATCGATCCGGCGTCCCCTGCCCTGCCGATCTCGCACCCGGCCTCGTACGCGATCTATCTGTCCAAGCTGATGGGCAGCTACTCGACGCTGGGTCTGGCCGAGGACACCTGGGCGATGAACGAGCGCGTGCTCGACGAAGACGCGTTCTTGGACCAGGCCTACCTCAACCACGAGGAGCGGGAGACGATGTTCTTCAACGCGCTCGAGAAGACGCCCAAGGGCGTGGTGGCCTGCGTGTTCGATGCCTCCGATCGCATCCAGCACATGTTCTATCGGACCTTCATTCCCGATCACCCGGGCAACAAGGGCCGCGACGTCGAGTCGTACAAGAACGTCATCGAGGACATGTACATCAAGATGGACGGCCTGGTCGGCCGGGCCATGGAGAAGATCAACGAAGACGACCTGTTCTTCGTCCTCTCCGACCACGGCTTCGAGTCCTTCGTTCGCGGCGTCAACCTCAACGCGTGGCTGCGCGAAGAGGGCTACCTGGTGCTCAAGGACGACCGCAAGGTCAGCGGCGACTACTTCGAGCACGTCGACTGGTCCAAGACCCGCGCCTACACCGTAGGCATGGGCGGCATCTACCTCAACCGCAAGGGCCGCGAGGCACGAGGGATCGTGGTGCCCGGCAAAGAGGCAGAGGCGCTCAAGAAAGAGCTCAAGGAGAAGCTCGAGGGCTACATGGACGAAGAGCGCGGCGAGATGGCGATCCAAAAGGTCGGCATCTCGTCCAACCTCTACAAGGGGCCGTATCTTGGCGCCGGCCCGGATCTGCTCATCGGCTATTGCCGGGGCTACCGAGCAAGTTGGGCTGCAGCGACCGGCGGCATCGAAGAGACCATCTTCCAGGACAACGACAAAGCCTGGGGCGGCGACCACTGCATCGATCCCGAGCTGGTTCCGGGTGTGATCTTTTCGAACCGCGTGGTTGGCGTCGATGACCCGGGTATCGAGGATCTGGCACCGACGACGATGAGCATGTTTGGGCTCAAGCCTCCGCGGCACATGGAAGGCCGTCCCATCATCCAGTAGGCGGTTCTTCGATCGCTCGATAAGCCCCGGCCGCAAGAGTGGACCGGGGCTTTCTTCTTGGTTGTTGCGGGCCCCAACGCGGAACCGGTGACGCCGCCGTGTGTGGTCCTACCGAAACAACACAACACCGCCCTTCGTGGGGTGAGCCGACCCGACCAAGGGAGGCCACGTCACAGGGACGCGAGCGTTCCACACGAAGCATGCTAGGCCCCTCCCCGTGGCAGTAGCGGAAACCCCGAATCCGCGGCTGGTGCCGAGCAACGCCACCGACCAAGACATCGCCACCGCCTGGGACGCCGACAACCAGCAGTGGTGGGATTGGTACATGTCTCTGGCGGTCGCGGACCCGTTGCGTCACGAGACCGTGTCCGCGCCATCCCTCCCACCACTCGTGCCGCCGGACGCCGAGACCCTCAGGACCCAGCTCGATCGGCCCTTCTCGGTGACCGATGCTCATCGCGCATCGTTTCACAGCGAAGGCTTCGTAAAGCTCGGCGGCGTTCTCGAACCGGCGGGCCTGCTTGCGCTGCGTGCCGACGCGCTCGACATGCTGCAGGCCGCAGTGCCGTCCGCCAAGGCGATCGGATTTCCAAGCCTCGAGTTGGGGTGGCTGAAAGAGGGCTTGCTCCGGGCGTACGTCTTGAGCCGTCGCCTGGCCGGCATCGCGGCGCAGCTGCTGGGCGTGAACGCGGTGCGCCTGTACCACGACAACGTGTTGAGCAAGAATCCAGCCTGCGGGCGGACGCCGTGGCACTACGACGCGCACCACTATCCGCTCGATTCTCTGGACGTGGTGACCGCCTGGTTTCCGCTGCAGCCCACGCCTGTGGTGATGGGATCCCTGCAGTTCGCTCGCGATATCTCCGCGGCCCAGCGCGTGCGCGAGATCCCGTTCGACAAGCACGGGGATACCTACGACCGCCGCATCATCGAAACCTTGCGCGAGGCCGCGGTGCAAACATGGTCCGAGCCGTACGCGCTCGGCGATGTCAGCTTCCACCACGCGTTGAGCCTGCACAGTGCCGGCTCCAACCGCACTGCGATGCCTCGCCTGGCCGTGGCCACGACCTACTTCGCCGACGGCACCCGTCTGGTCCAGGCGCCGACGATGGTCAGCGGTGACTATCAAAAATTCATGCCGAACATCGAACCTGGGGCGGTCATCGACTCGCCCCTCAACCCGGTCGTGTACCGGAGTCACGGAGCATCCCCATGAGCGAAACCTTCGAGCGAAGCATGGCCCACTGGAGCGAACAGGGTCGTGAGGAGATGAACGCCTTCTATACAGTTGCCACCAAGGACTACCGGCTGCTGGCCGAGGCGTTCGATTGGGCAGGCGCACTCCGTGAACTTCCGGCCGGTCGCAGGCGCGTGTTGGACATCGCGTGCGGCAGCGGAAAATTCCCCGCCGCGCTGGCCCAGCACGCACTCCCGACCGACGCCCAGCCCGTCGCACTCGACCTCCTCGACCCCAGCGAGTTTTCGATCGAGGAGACGGCGCGCTCGCTTCGCCCCCCCTTTCACCCCGGCGAGCGCCTGTGCACCAAGCTGCAGGATCTGGAGGTTGAACCGGTACCGCTCGCGTGGGCGGTGCACGGGCTCTACGCGGTCCCGAAGGCAGAGCTTGCGGCGGCCATGCACCGGCTGCTGGCCGTGCTCGAGCCCGGCGGGTGGGCCTTCATCGCACAGGCCCGCCGCAGCGCCCACTACGTTCACTTCCACGACCTCTACCTGCACGAGGGAGAGTCCGCACTCCCGTACACGGCGGCCGAAGACGTTATCGCCGTGCTTGAGACGCTGGGCGCCCAGCTCGAGGTCCGAGAGCTGACCTACGATGGCGTGGTCGAGCCAGGCTGCGACGACATCCTCGAGGGCTATCTGCAGCGATGCCTCTTCGACGACTCCCGATCCCTCGCCGAGCTCCGCGAGCATCCGAGTCTGGGCCCATATCTCGCGGACTGCCGGCAGCCCGACGGCTCACATCACTTCGCGCAAAGCGTCGCGATGATCTTCGTGCGCTACGCGGCCTGACGAATGACGTGGGCGTTGACGGGGTGCGGAACCCACCAACGCCCCTGCTCGTCCCGCCTGCTGATCGCCTCGAGGTATGCATCGATCGCAGCAACACACTCCGGGTCCAGACGACCGGAGTCGACCTGCAGGATGAAGTCGCGGAGCGCCACGGCGCGCGCTTCGGCCCCACGCTCGAAGCACGGGCTGACGTCGAGCCATGCATCGATGCTCGAAACATCGGTGTCGAAGGGCTCGAGCAGTGGCTCGAGGTCTTCACTGAAGTCGATACGCCGCCGTAGCAGCAGCTCCCACGACAGCGACGACAGCCGATTGAGCTTCCCTCGCGGCGCTTGGAAGACGACGAGCTCCCCGTGCGGCCGCAGCAGCCCGACCGCCCGAGCCAAAGCCGCGGGAACATCGCCCAGGTAGTAGAGCGTCTGTACGGCGAAGACCAGATCGTGTGCGGCCAGCGGAAGCTCCGCGTCCTCAAACGTCGCGTCCAAGACCAGCGCTTCGAAGCCAGGCCCGACGGTCCGCATCAGGGCGCGACATCGATCGCACTCCACTGGGTTGGGGTCCACCCCCGTATATCGCCGGGTCCCGTGCGTCTTTCGGAGGCTTCGCACGACCGAGAGATCGAGATCGCCACCTCCGCTACCAATGCTGACGACATCCAGGGGCGGACGGCCATACGTGCGACCCGCGAACCAGGCTTCGATGTGGGCCCGCTGCGTGCTCGCGCCCTCAAAGCAGTCGTGCGACTCCAGGAAGCGGCCGTCGGAGAGGGGCTCGAGTGACGCCTGGCGCAGACAGTCTTCAACGGAGTTCAACGCCGCGGACTCGCGCGCGTCTCGCTGGGCAGGGTCGTGCTGGGTTGGCATGGGTCGCGCGACTGCGCGCCCGCCCAACCTGCGGGGCGTCATCCTCACGCGCAACCACGGACCACGTCCGGCCGGCTCCGCGAACAGTTGAGGCGGGCCCAGCCGCGTGCTAGCCGTCCCCGCAGAGCGGCACGTGAATCGAGCACCCTCCACACGGCGCTGGTTTCCCGGCTACACGGTCGCCGCCGTCGCAACGCTTGCGCAGATTCTCACGGCCCCGGGCCAGACGGTTCTCGTGTCGCTACTGAACCTGCCGCTGCGCGCCGAGTTCGAGCTCGACGCGCTGAGCCTCAACGTCGCCTACACGTTGGCGACCGTTACAGCATCGCTGCCGCTGGTGCTCGTTGGACGGCTCGCCGATCGCTTCGGCCCCCGCAAAACGATGGCCGCCGTGGCGCTGGCCTTCGGAGCCGCCTGCGGGTTCATGGCATCGGAGCAGAGCTTCGTGGCGATGTGTCTCGGGTTCTTCTTGCTGCGCTTCTTGGGGCA
>CAYGTG010000483.1:0-6432 GCA_964352485.1 uncultured Nannocystaceae bacterium
GGAGCGAAAAAGACGAGTGAGACGTCGTGTCGGGTTTCACCACGGGCTGCTAGGCGTGCGATGACGCGATGGACCCTGCCCCTGGTCACGGCCACACTCGTGGTGGTGTCTTGCGACTCTCGTGAAGACGGGTCGCTCCCCTCGAAGAACGCGCGCCAGGCTTCGCCCGCAACAGCCGATGCAGACCCCGCGCCCACGTCGGCACCGGCGACCGACGTCGGCGATGCGGCGTTCTTCTTGGCCGAAGGAGGTGTCGTGGCATTGACCGACGATGGGTTCTCCTTGGTGCCGGAGTCGAACTACATCAGCAGCTTTCGGTTCGGCGCCGATGGCCAACTCTACGGACGCGGAAGCGCCATTGTTTCGATCAGCACCGCGAAGGCGACCGTGCTGGTCGAGCCCGACACGAGCATCACCGGGTCGATCAGCGACTTCGACGTGAGCGCCAGCGGAGACGTGTGGGTCCTGAGTAACACCGGTGTGTCGGTCTACCGGGGCGATTCGTGGACCCACTTCGACAACAACGAAATCGGTCTCGACAGCGAGATGCCCGCAGGCATCACCTTGGACGCGAACGGAGAGCCCTGGGCCGCCACCCGAGACCGTATCGTGCGGCGCAAGGGCGACGCCTGGGAGCCGGTCACCCTACCCGACGTGAAGACGGAGAACGTCGACGGGCTTCGGCGCGGTACCGACGGCCAATTGTACGCGACGAGCTACGTCGCGTTGTTTCGGCTCACTGGCTCGCCGGGGAAAGTCGACACCAAGATGCTCGTGAGGGACTTCGCATTTTCTCAGTCCACCTACGGGGCGGTCTACGATGACGAGTCGGTCTCGATCTTCATCCCTGTGGACAAGGCCGCGGACTACAGCAAGGAGGACCTTGCGGAGGTGGGGGGCCAGCTGTGGGGGGTTGCCGTCGACGAACAGGGGCGTACTTGGGCCTCAGGCCAGGCGGGCGTGGTGATCGTCGGTCCCGGCGATGCGCGAGCGTTTTGGCCGACCGGGAGCATCGATGCGCTCGACAAGAAGATCTACAACTTCGTCGTTCGGGGCAAAGGTCCCGACCTGCCCGAGGTCGGCGCGGTCAAGAACGGTTCGCTACGGGGACACATCGAGGAGAAGGGGCAACCGGTGGCTCACGTGGAGTTCGAGCTCTGTCCGAGCCCGGCGCCCGTTGCCTCGACCGGGACACCATGTTCGAGTGCCGGTACGGTCGTTCGCGGTAAGACCGACTCCGAAGGCAACTTCACGCTCGAAGACGTTCCGCTCGGAGACTACGGACTCGCCATCCGCGTCGACGGAGGATGGGCCGTCACGACGTTCTCGAGCCTCGGCGCGGGCAAGATGAAGGCGAACGAAATGACCGACGTGGGCACCATCGAACTGAAGTGACCCGGCCGAGCCAGTGGAGCAGGGGACGCTCCTCATGAACGGTCGGAATCCCTCCGGGGGAGTTCGCGGGGCAACAGGGCAACGTGATTGTGCGGGGAGTGCTCGTCGTAGAACACGTGGACGATGGTCCCTTCGTCGGCGTGCCGAATCGCGAGCACGTTGGGGGTTCCGCGTTTAAGCGAAATGAAGTGTGAAAAAGCGGGGGCGGAAGCGTGCCATCGAGGCACGCCGAGACGAGCACGGTGGGAGCCGGTAGCCTTGCGAACAGGACCCCGCCAACCAGGTGAAATGTTCGCGCACCCTTTCGCGAAACCGTGGGCCGCACGGGCAGGCGGCCGTCTCAGGTCGAGTCGCGCCCGCCTCAGTCCTCAGCGTCCCTAGCCTTGGCTCCCGAGGAGCCCCACCCGTTCGAGGCCATTCAATCGCCTCCAGATGGGGCTGCGCTGCGGGAGCAGGCAAGCTTCTGGGTGGACGGCTTCAGCCCGGATTGACGGGAACCGGCGCGCTGCGCCCGTCACGGAGCGGCAGGGTCGAGTCGACCGCCGGCGGGGTCAGCTCGTGCTCCGCCATCCACGCGACGACCTGGGCTCTCGCCTTTCGCTCCTCGGGGGCCGCGGGATCGGCCATGCGGACGAGCTCCGTGGCCATCGTCTCCGCAAGCGTGCGGTCACCCCGGGCCAACGTAAGGCGAGCGCGTGCAAACGCTACGGAGAACTTCACCGTGGCGCTCGGTTCGGCGAGTTCGTCGAGGATCGATTCGGCTCTGGTGAGCTGCATGTCGGCGTCCTCGAGCCGCTCGAGCATGAGCAGACCGGTCGCCTCCTGCTGCAGGGAGAGGACGAACGCGGGATCATCGGGAGGCAGGTGAGCCTCGCGGATTTCGCGGGCCTGTCGGGCGTAGGAGAGCGCCGCCTCGAGGTCCTCCTTCAGGGCGCTGTACTCAGCTGCCCAGTGAAGCGCTTGCGCAGCCCTCGACGTGCCTCCGAACTGTGTCTCGTTGATTCGAAGCATGTCGGCGAGCACGGCGTCGCCCCGCGCCCAGTCCTCCTGCTCACGAAGCGTCCTGAGCAGGATGCTGCGGGCGGCGACCGTCTTGCCGAGCTCGTCGAAGCCACCGGTCTTCGCGGTCTCGAGGCTGCGCTCGGCATACGTCTGGGACCCCTCGACGTCGTCGAGCCAGTAGAGGATTTCGGCCAGGGAAGCTTCGAGGTGGGCCTTCGAGGGGGCCGCGGGGCTGCTCGACGCGGCCAGACTCTCCAGCGCGCTCTCGAACGTCTCGCGCGCGCACTCGAGGTCGCCACGGTCGGCGCAGATCGCTCCCAGGTTGGCCCGGGACTGCGCCAAGGACGGGAAGTACGGGCCGTAGGCATCCTCGAGGATGTCGTGGGCACGCTCAAAGTCCTGGTGGGCACGCAGCTTGTCGCCGGCGGCCACGTGCGCGATGGCCCGCAGATTGTGGATGTTGCTCACCACCTGCTGCCGCTGCGGCGCAGTCTCGGTCAGCGCGAGCGCCTCGGTGAGGGTGGCGATGGCGGCCCCGGGATCGTCGTCGCGAGACTCGGCGGCGGCGCGGCGCATGAGGTAGCGGATGCGCAGGCCGGGAGGATCGCCGGCCTCGATCAGCGCCAGCTCGGCAGCTTCGAGCTGGGCCTCGAGGAGCTGGGCTTCGTTGGGGGCGACGATCTCGGTGTGAGAGACGCGGTCGAGCCAGGCCAGGCACGGCAGGTCGATGCTGCCCGAGCGCGCCGCTGCACGCTGAGCATCTCGGGAGCTGGCGAGCGCTTCGTCGAAGCGACCCATGAGGCGCAGCTTCGACGCCTTCCACAGCCTCATCGCGGCCTCGAGGCGCGGTGCATCGATCTGGCGCACCCTCTGGATTTCTTCGTCCACCAGGTCCAGCCCGGCTTGTGTCCGACCGGTCTGGTGCAGAGCACGCGCGCGCGCCAGGCTCTCTTGGGCGACGATCAGCGCTTCGACATCTGTGGCCTCGGACGCCAGGGGGTCGTCGAGCACGCCACAGCTCGAGGGCTGCGGGAGCGCCGAGGCGAGGTTACTGACCTTCGAAAGGTCGAAGGACGGAGCTTGGGTGTAGACGCTGACCAGCACGTCGAGGGCATCCCGCTGTCGGTCCAGACAGCGGCGTCTCGCCTGGCGGAGCTCGATGTCCAGACCGTTCGCCGTACACAGCGACGTGTTGACCTCGCGCCACTCCCTGGCGAAGGCGTCGAGGTTGTGCGCGAACTGCTCCGCCGTCACGGCGGCGTCGCGGTGCTCGATGCCCAGGATGCGAGCCTCGAGCGCACGGACCGGAGCGCTGGCCAGCTGCTCGGCGAATGCCGCCGCGGCGTCCTCACACGGGGAGCGGCGCTCGGGCGCGAGGGCGATCGCCGCGGCGACGATGCCCGTGAGCCCGACGGCACCCATCAGCGTGAACCGCTGCATGCGTCGACGCAGTGACTGGTCGAAGGCGTCATCGAGCGCCTTCATCGACGGGTACCGCTGATCGATGCCTGCGCTCGAGCCTCGGTCGACCACCGCGGCAACCCACCGCGGCACCTCGCTCGCAGGACGGGGCTTGCGGCGGTCGTTCGCGACGTTGCTGGACAGCTCGGCCAGGGTCTCTCCAGCGAAGGGACGCTCGCGCCACAACGCCTCGTAGAGCGCGATGCAGAACGCGAACTGGTCGCTGGTTGGGCCGACGCCGTCGAGCCGGAGCTGTTCGGGAGCCATGTACGCGGGCGTGCCGCGGATACGGCTGACCTGGATCGAGCGGGAGCCACTGCTCGACGTGCTCAGATCGTCGCCAGAGAGCGCCTTGTCGAGGGAACGGGCGATGCCGAAGTCCATCACGAGGACCCGGCCGTCCTCGGCGACCATGACGTTGTCGGGCTTGAAGTCGCCGTGCACCAGATCCGCGGCATGCACCGCGTGCAGCCCCCGTGCGGCCTCTCGGTAGACCTCCACGATCTCACGCCAGGGCCGGTCCTTGGCGCTCTGCCACTGCCGAAGCGTCGCTCCGTGGACCAACTCCATTGCGAGATACAGCCGGCCTTCGTGCTCGCCGACGTCGTAGATCGTCACAACGTTGCGGTGGTTGACCTTGGCGAGCGCTTGCGCCTCCGCGAGCAGGCTGACCATGCCGCGGCCGGACCGGTTGAGGATCTTGAGTGCGACCTGACGCTCGAGCTTGGCGTCGAAGGCGGAGTAGACCGTGCCCATCGCCCCCCGGCCGAGCTCGTCGATGACGACGAATCGGCCCGCAGTGTGGCCGCGGCGCAGCTGGAGGTCATCCTGTCGCCCGGGACCGGACGCACTCGTGCTCGTCGCTGCGAGCGTGGACTCTTCCAGCACGAACCCATGATCGGGACACGCGGCTGCGATCGCAAGCGACACTCAGCCACGTGGCAAGCTCCCGGTATTCGGCGGGAGCGTCGTTCGCGGCGCGGCGCGAAGCGGGATAGAGCGTACACCTGTCCGCGCAGGACTTCACCGCGAACCTGCGCCTTCACGTCCCCGACGTTGCTACGGCAAACCCGTGCTGGGGCTGAATGGGACCGGGGACGACTCCGATCTCGCGCTCTCCGCGGACGGGTTGGTTACATTTTGGGCCTCGGAGCGAACGGATTTCGGCGGGAGAAAAAGAAGCCCCCGACTGGATCTCCCCGGACCTGTGCGAGCTCTACTTCTCCCGCTTTGCCGGCGACTGGGTCACTGGCCCCTAGCGCGCTGAGCGCAGAGTTCGCTAAACGCGAGGACCGCTCAGAACGCGAGCTGCCAGATTGCGCCGGGGTCGCTGTTCTGGTTATCGCCCGTCGTCCACAGCAGGCCGATGTCGTCGACCCAGAGCCCGAGGATGCGGCTCTCGGCGTCGATGACGGTCTGTGGCTCGCCGCCGCCGATATCGACGCTGCGGATCTCGACTTCGTCTTGAACCCAGTACAAGTCCTGCGCATGGACGATGAGCGTCCGAACGGAGCCGGTGGGCGCGAGGAACTCCGTCGTCTCGCCGGACTCGAGGTCGAGGGACCACAGGCGATCGGTCGCGAAGAAGAGTCGGTCCTCAGTAGCGACCATGCCTTCGATGCCGACCTCAGCCATCGCGACTTCCGTCATCGGCAGCGGATCGCCGGGCTCGAAGCTCGAGCGATCGGCGGCGAGAACCCGCCACTGTTCGTTGGCGAGCTCGGCGGCGAAGAAGAACTGGGCGTTTCCGGTGAGGTGGCGGTAGAGGCCTTCCTGGGCCCCTGGAGCCGAACCCGTCGGCCCATCGAGGGTTGGTGAGCTGTACCGAAGCAATCCATCTCCGCCGTAGAGCAGGGCGTCGCCGTCGAGCCAGGTCGAGAAGATCTGAGGTGGCGAGGTTCCAACGACCGAGACGGTGTCCGTGGCGCGATCGAGCACCGTGACCTGCCCGGTGGTGCAGCAGGCCGGTGTGTACGCGTAGACGACGTCCTCGCCGGGGTAGATGGCCGTGTCGGAGAACCAGGCGCGGCTGAGGAACTCGAGGTCTGCGCCTTCTCGGGTCAGTCGGAAGAATCCGTCGGCTCCCCCGAGTGCTGCCGTTGCGTGCACGTAGATTGCGGCTTCGTCGGCCGCGATCGTGAACGGGCTGTTGATCAGCTCGCCGTCGAGTCGCTCGTACGCGAAGGGGTAGGCTACGGCCTGGCAGGTGCCCAGCTCACAGGCACCGCCCAGGCAAGAGTGCATGCACGAGCCGCAGTGCTCGGGATCCGTCATGAAGTCGATGCCTTCGCAGGCCGGCACTCCAGACTCGCTGCTCGTGGCCGGCGTGCCCGAGTCTTCGGTCGTCGGAGAGCCAACGTCGGTGCTGCTGGTCGCGTCGCTGCTCAAGGTGGTGGATCCCGTCGTGGTCGCCGCGCTCGTCTGCGTCGATCCGCCGCCGGTCGGGTCGCTACATCCGGTGATTGACGCCAGGAAGATGGCAAAGCAGGGGAGGCTGCGCAGCATGGCGGAGGCAATCTACCGGCTGCCGATGGAGCAAGGCCATGTCGCGGATCACGGGACGCTCGACACCCT
>CAYGTG010000484.1:0-5992 GCA_964352485.1 uncultured Nannocystaceae bacterium
TCGATTTCGGCCGGCAGCGAGATGTTCTCGACGACGAACGAGGTGAGCTGGATGCCGAGCTCGGCAATGTCCTCGTTGATGCCGGTCAGCACGCCCTTGCCGAGCACGTCGTAGTGCGCGGCCATGTCGGCGACGGAGAGCTCGCTGGAGGCCGCGGCCTTCGTGAAGCCCTGCAAGAGTCGGCTGCGGACGTAGCCTTCGATGTCGTCGCTGGACATGAAGCCCTGCGTGCCAACAACCTCGTCGAAGAACTTGCGGGGGTCGACGATCTTGAAGTTGTAGCTGCCGAAGGCCCGGATGCGCACCCGGCCCGGGCGGTTGCCCACGGCAAACTCGGGGTCGCGGATCAGGACCGGCTTGGGCGTACCCCACTTCTGGTCGAGATACTGCTTGAGGTTGATGAAGTAGACCTCGGCCTTGTAGGGGCTGCTGAAGCCGTACTTCCACCCCTTGAGGCGGGAGAGAACGGGCACGTTCTCGGTCGAGAGCGTGTGCGTACCGGGTCCGAAGACGTCGGCGGCCTTGCCTTCGTTGACGAGAATGGCGGCCTGCCCGTTACGGCAGACGAGTTTGGCGCCGTTCTTGAGCTCGTGGTCTTCGTCGGGGAAGCGCCACACGAGCGTGTAGTTGGTGTCGTCGAGCCACTCGATGATCTCGATGACCTGGCTCTTGATGAAGCTCATCAGTCCCATGCGTATTGTTCCTTCTTGGCTGGCGTGAGGGCGGGGGCGGTACTGGCTAGCAAGGGGCGCTATTCCAGCGACGCGCGGGTGGCTTCTTGTTCGAGGTCACCGAATTCGGCGTTGGACAGGCCGAAGGCATCGGCGATCTCGCCCAGAGCGTGTCGTTCGGGTGAGCTGAACTCGCCGTCGGCCTTGAACATCGCGATCGCGGCCATGACGAACATGCGCCGATGAAAGCTTGTCTCGAGGACTTGTGAAGCCTCGTACATCGAGAAGGCCGAGTCCTCCTTGAGATCGTCGAAGGCCAGGCTGCAGCCCGACTCGTTGATGAAGTCACGCAGGAGGGTTTCCTCGCGCTGCTCCATTCCGTCGACATTGGCGAGATAAAAGAGGCCGCGCGCGAACAGGTCGGCAGCTTCTGTGGACAGGCCGCTGTTGGGTTCCGTCATCGTCGGGCGTGATGCTACGACGCTCAGCAGCGCATGGCCATGAACGGTGGCCCCGAGCCAACAAAAAACCCGCCAAGGAGGCGGGCCATCATGTGCGAGTGGGGGTGGCGCTACAGCGCTATAGCTTCGACGACGAACTCACGGTGGAACAGCACCTGGGGCTCCGTCCCGGCGGCTTGTCCCTGTTGTGGTCCCTGTTGTGGTCCCTGTTGTGGTCCCTGTTCAGGGTCGACCAGCACGTCCACCTCCCAGTGGCCAGACTGCTCGGGGGCGATGTCGAAACTGGTGCCAAGCATCAGCGCATCGGTCGACAGCAGGGTGCCAGGCACTTCGACCACGAAGTCGTCGTGACGCCAGCGGTAGACGACCCGGCGGCTGCTCAGCAAGCCGTCGGCCCGAACGTGGAGATAGACGGTGCCCACGCCCGCGCTGAACTCCGCCCGGTCCTCGAGCGGACCCTCGGCCTCAGAGGCGAGCACCGCGGACACGCGAACCGCCTGGGCGACCTTTTGAGGCTCGGCCGATAGAGAGGCTTGCATCGCGCCTCCGGCGTAGCCCCCACGGAGGGTTCCATCCGCCTGAAGCTGATCGGCCGTGATCGGCGCATCGACGCAGGCGCCGAGCGTGAGTGCCGCGATGATCCCGAAGCAGGCGCCAAGAGGGTAGAGAGCGGAGGCTCGCACGCGCCGGCATAAAGCATGTTTCGTGCCACGACTGCGAATGCGCTCGATCACCGCGTTACCGCGGGATCTGATCCGTAAACGACACCAATGACATCACGGATGACAGAAAACGTGACTAACACGAACAAGGGACGCCGCGCGTTATGCTGCGGGTCCATGCTGTCGTGTCTGCGTCGAGCGGTTGGCGTCTTTTTTTGCGGCGTGTTGCTCGTCGCTGCTTGCAAGAGTACGGACGCGTCGCCGTCGGTCCAAGATTCCCGCGAATCCAAGGCGAGTTCGGGCGGAGCGGAAACGCCCGCGCCAGACCTCGCGGACCGCGCCTTCCCTCTTTTGGCCTGGGCGGTCCACATGGTGAAGACCGAGTACTTCGACCAAGAGCGGTTCGATGGGCGAGCCCAGCTCGTCTCGGCGCTCGCAGGCGTCGGCATGCACACGCCCGAGTTCTTCGCGGAGCTCAGCGGTGACTCGGTGGCACTGCGGGTGCGGGCCGCCAGTTCGACGTTCGACATCGCGGACGTCCGGACGATCGACGACGCCTCCACCGCGCTGGAGGAGATGTTGGTGTTCGCGCAGACCGAACTCGATCTCGATCCCGAAGCGCTTCACGCCCTCGAATATGCCGCGATCAATGGGCTCCTCGCCCCGCTGGACCCACACACCATTCTGCTCACGCCCGAGGAACATGCGGATCTCGGGGAGCGAACGCGCGGTTCCTTTGGAGGGATCGGGGCCGAGATCCGGGTGGAGAACCGGGCGATCTTGGTCGTTCGTGTCCTGCCCGACATGCCGGCCGAGAAGGCGGGCCTGCAGAGGGACGACATCTTGCTGCGCATCGGCGGCCGTTCGACCGTCAGCATGAGCGTCACCGAAGCCCAAGAGTTGCTGCGTGGTCCGGTGGGCACGCCGGTCGAGGTGAAGGTGCGTCGCAAGTCCAAGTCGCTCGACGTGACGATCGAGCGTGACGTGATTCGCATGGCCTCGGTCACCGCCACCACGCTGCCTGGCGGGATCAGTCACTTCCGAATCTCGAGCTTTCAAGAGGACACCTCCCAGAAACTGCGCGAGGCGATCGCGGCCGCCGGTGAGGCCGATGCGCTCCGTGGAATCGTGCTCGACCTCCGTGGCAACGGTGGCGGTCTGCTGGTCCAAGCGACCCAGATCGTCGATCTCTTCGTCCCTCGGGGCGAACTCGTGATCGTGCGCAGCGTCTATGGTCGCGAGGTCGACGAAGCGACCGATGCGGTGGCCGTGTCTGGGGACGTGCCGGTGGTGGTGCTCGTCGACGAACAGGCCGCGAGCGCCTCGGAGATCGTCAGCGGTGGCCTGCAGGCCCTTGGGCGAGCGGTCATCGTGGGTCGTTCGACCTTCGGCAAGGGGTCGGTGCAGGTCGTGCGCCCCGCGTCTCCGTACGGCCGCGAGCTCGCGCTCAAGCTGACGATGGCGGAGTACCTCGTCGCCGGAGACAAGCGAATTCAGGCCCGCGGTGTCGTGCCTGATCTCGAACTACTTCCGGTGGAGCCGACCGGTCTGGCGCATGTGGTTCGATACTATGATCTCGAACGCTTCGAACGAGCGCGGGAGCGGGCCCGCATGGCGCACCACCCCTCGGCGAAACACGAGCACCTCGATGCGGCGATCCGAGGCTCGGATGCTCGGCTGCGCTACTTGGCCGGGCTCGAGCTGCCGCCCGCGCTGCAGAAACAGCCGGACGTGCCGCCCCTGCTGCGCGACCCGGAGGTCCGCATTGCGGCGGAGGTTGCCAAGGCGGTTCCCTCGCGGCTCGACCCACAGGGGCGGCGCGCGGCAGTGGCTCGGATCGTGAAGTCGCTCGAGGAGACGGAGACGCCACGCATCGCTGAAGCGCTCGGCAGGGCCGGAGTGGCCTGGGGGGCGGAGGGGGCCACGGACACACCGCTCGACGCGACGGCGCGTATCGTCACGCCGCTTCCGATCGAGGCCGGGAAGACCTTCAAACTCGAGGTCTCGGTGACCAACCGAGCCTCCGAGGTCGCACGCCGGGTCCACGCGATCACGGACTGTGAGCGGGAGCGTCTCGACGGCATCGAGGTGCTCTTTGGGGACATCGAGCCCGGGCAAACCCAATCCCGCACCATCGAGCTGCACGTGATGCCGTGGTACGCGGACTTCGTCGGCGATCTCGACGTGCAGGTGCACGTCGGGGAGCCGGACGACACCCCGGACGCAACGTCGCGGGCGATCTTCGAGACCCAAGGCAAACCCCGTCCTGCGCTGTCGTACGACGCGTGGATCGTCGACGACCCGGAGTTGGTCGCGAAAGCCCCCGCGCGCCCCAAGTCCGAGCCCGTGCCCGGTCTGCCGGAGTTCTCGGTGCAGGGCAACGGGGATGGAATGCTGCAGCCCGGGGAGCGGGTGTTGCTCGCGTTTCGGGCCTACAACCACGGAGATGGCGACAGCCCTGACGTGCGGGCCTTCCTGCGGAACCTCAGCGGCGACCAAGGGCTGCTGGAGGAGGGCTTCGTTCAGCTCGGGGTGGTGCCGGTGGGAGAGTCGGTCTCGGGCGCGTTTGGGATCTGGGTCAAGGAAGATGCGGACCCGAGCCGGCCGTTCTTGCTCGACTTGACCGTCGGCGACGTTCAGCTGCGCATGACGGTCTCGGACGCGATGACGCTGAAAGTCTTGCCCAACGCGGGGGAGCTGACGACGCTCGATCGAGTCGTCAAGGTCGAGGGCACGGGGTTGAAGCTGCGCAGCGGGGCGCACGCCTCGGCGGTCGTCGCGGCCGATGTGTCTGCGGGCAGCGTGCTCTCGTTCGAGGGCAAGGTCGGTCCCTGGCTGTACACGGTGGCGCCGGACGAACCGAGCCGCCGCTGGTTCTTGGCCGAGGACCAGGGCGGTTTCTCCAACCACGCCCCTGCACCCGGCGTACCCGCGGGGCTGCTGGCTCGGCGCCTGGTCCGGCCGCCCACCCTCGAGGTCAAGCCGGTTCCACGCCGCACGACCGCAGCGGCGCTCACGCTCGAGGGCGTGGCATCGCACCCGCGACATCTGCGAGACGTCGTCGTGATGGTGCGACCCCCAGGGCCCGGGCAGATCGACAAGAAGGTCGAATACGTGGCGGCGCGGCCCGATAGCGCAGCCCTCGAGTTCGAGGCCGAGATTCCGCTCGAGCCTGGAGGCAACCGCATCTTCGTTCTCGCGCGTAGCGACGGCGACGTACAGAACTCCACCGAACTGTGGGTCTACCGGGCCGAGGTGGACTCGGGCTGAAGCGCTGGCGGTCCTTGTGCCTCCATCGTCGCGGGCGCATCGGTCGACGTCTCCTGGGCCTCGGCGATGATGCGTTCGAACGTCGCAGGCGCGGGGGCGATCGGATCCAGAGCCCGAGCGCGGCCCGAGAGCGTCAGCCGAACCCGCTGCGGAGTACCGGCCGCGACCGTTTTTGCAGCCAGCGCCTCGACGCGCCACGTGTCGACCCCGCGTGCGTCCAGCCCTTGGCGGATCGCCTCGGTCCGCGCGCGGGCCAGGCGTCCATCGGCAGCGGCGTCCTTGGTCCTGGGCACGAACACCGCGAGCTGAAGTCGCTCGATCCAAGGGTTGAGGCGCAGGAGCTCTGCGATCTCGTCGAGCTGCGCGTCCAGGGTCGCATCCAGGGCGGCGGAGCCCTCGGCGAAGTGCAGGGCCGGAAGGAGCCGACGGGGTTCGAAGACCTCGAACGTTTCGCCGGCGCCGCCGGCCAGCCGCCGGTCTGGGCAGCCGTCGAGATCTCGATAGCCGTTGATGACCTCGGGGGCCGAAGGACACAGGTCGACGATGTCGCGGATTCCGTCGCGGTCGTCATCGAGTTCGGGGCACCCATCGTGGTCCTCGGTCCCGTCGAGGTCCTCGGGGACCGAGGGGCACTGGTCTGCCTTGGCCAAGATCCCATCACCATCGGGGTCGCTGGGGCGGCGCGGAAGCTCCGCCGGCGGCCTGTCCATGGAGGCCATCAACGCCCGATCGTGGTCACGAGCCAGCGCGGCGGCGCCGGGGCGCGCATTGCCTTCGAACGCGGGCTCGCTTCGAAGCCGCCGCGCCGGGGCAAATGCGGCACTCAAACCGAGCTGCATCGTTGGGAGCCCGATCGAGGACAGGACCTGTCCGCCTCCCCACAGCTGCATGACCAGGCCGCCCCGGGTTTGCCAGCGAAACCCACCGC
>CAYGTG010000484.1:6002-6403 GCA_964352485.1 uncultured Nannocystaceae bacterium
GGCTGTCCGCGTCACGGACCATCGAGGCTTGGCCATCGAGTTCGGCAAACAGGCTGAAGGCGTCTCGGGGGGCGACCGGGACCCGCACCGCGAGGCGCACGGGGATCACATCGCCACCGATCGCTTCGCCGAAGTTCACCTCTGGGCGGACCGAGTAGCCAACGTTCGTCGCGACGGTGACGCCGCGCGGGCCTCGGTACTCGCCCAGCACGCTGGGGGTGTACGTGCCGCCGCCGTAGGTCGTCATCGCGTCCTCGCGTCCGGAGGGGATCGTCGCGTCGAAGCCGAGCCCGAGCCCAAAGCCGCGTCGAGGCGTTCGAAGGATCGTTCCTCGGGCGCCCAGCCGAACATCGCCGACCGAGGCCCCTGGCAGCGCCACGATGCCCCCGTCCTCGACCGTC
>CAYGTG010000485.1:0-6400 GCA_964352485.1 uncultured Nannocystaceae bacterium
CCCGAAGGGGGTCGCGCAGAAACCCGGCACGGACTTTGGGCATGAGGTACTAGTCATCGAGCTGCGTCTTCTCCGCCTCGAGCGTCACGCCCAGCTTGGTGAACAAGGCCTTCGCCGCCCGTAGCTTCTCGGTTCCAAGCTCCGCTTCGCCGTGCTCTCGCAGGGCGGCGCCCCACGAGCGCAGCGCGTACGCGGTGGTCAGGTGTTCGTCGCCGAAGACCGCCACGGAGAGCTTGGCAGCGGTTTCGCTGGCCCGAACCGCGTCCTGCGTCCGCCCAAGCGTGAGCAACACGTCCGACTCGACGAGCAGGGACTCGATCTGCTGCCCGGAGCCCTCGCCGTACAGCGCCTTGACGATCCGAGTCGCCTCCTGTGCCCGGCTCAGGGCCGCTTTGGGCTGGTCCAGTGCGAGGTGTGCAATCGAGAGGTTGGCCAGCGTGGCCACCACGTTGGGGTGCTCCGGACCGAGAACGGCACGCTGTCCCGCGAGCGTCTCGAGGAGTTCCGGCAGCGCGTCCGCGGCGCGACCGTTCTTCGCTCGCATCCCGCCCCGGTTTGCGCGCGTCATCAAGACTCGGGGGTGCGTAGCTCCGTACGCGGTCAACCCGATCTCCAACGCCTGTGCATACCCGCGCTCGGCTGCGGCGATGCGGCCACGCTTGTTGTCGATGTTGGCCAGGTTCGCCAGCGCCGGCATGCGCATCGGTGAGCCCTCGTCGAGCTCATCGAGCCTTGTTTGGAGAACGTCCGCGGCCTCGTCCCAGCGCCCGGCGGTGGAGAGGACGGAACCCTCATAGTTGAGCAGCATCGACCGCAGGGCCGGGACGGTTCGGCCTTCGATGGATGCGTGGCCCATGGCGGCCCACGTCAGCGCGTTGTCGAAGTCGAGCTCGAGTTCGCCGAGCTCCCACGTCAGTCCGGCAGCCGCGCGAGCGAAGGACTTGGGAAGCCGCGCCCGCTGGGCTTGGACGGCCGCAGCCCGCAGGCCCTCGAGCGCGGCCACGTGTTCCCCGGCAAAACTCGCGGCATCCGCGGCCACGAGCGCCGCTTCGATGCAGGTCGGGGGGTGTTGCAGCTGGGCTGACTCGCAGGCTTGCAGCACGGTCGCGACAGCCTCGGTGGCAAGGGCAGGGCGCCTCGCGTCAACCTCAGCGCGCGCCCGCGCGATGGATCTTTCCGCGGTCTTGACGGCTTCGCGGTCGCGTTCGGGGATCGGATGTGCGGTCTGGAGCGTCTCGAGGTCGCTGCAGGATTTTGGCGAGGGGAGGGCGGAAGCCGCTGCGACAGCGTTGTCCACGACGGATTCGTCGGCCCCGAGGAACACGTCGAGTGTCGCGTCGAACCGGGCCAGCTGGGCGTCGAGACACCGCGTTCGCAGGTCGAGCGCCTGGGCGGACTGCACGCCGCGCTCGTGCTCGAGGCATGCGCGCTGACGTGCCGCACCCCATCGATTTGCCCAACTCTCCAGAGCCGCATCTGCGGTGCGCCCGCTGCTCGATGCGTACGGGACCGCGGTGCTCTCAAACGCGTCCGACACGGCGGCGCGGGTGCTCGGCGTCCAGCGTTCGGGGAGGGCATCGCTGCCTTCACATGGTCGGTCCGATCGGCCAAAGGCGACGCCAGCGGTCAGCGCGAGGCCCACGGCCGCGATGCCCGCGACGGTGCGCGTGTATCGAGCCACGCAGCGCGCCAGCGCGACGTCGAGCTCGCGAATCGATGCGAACCGGTCCGCGGGGCGGGGAGACAGACCGCGCTGAAGAACCCGGGTCAGCCGCAGCGGCACCGCGCTCGAGGCCGGGGCCTCGGGGACGGAACCTTTGGCGATGCGGAGGGCGTCGAGGCTGTCCTGTCCGAACGCGGGCTGCTCATGCACCGCCTCCCACAGCGCGACGCAGAAGCAGTACTGGTCGGTGCGCGGGTCGAGGGCGTCGCCGCGATGCTGCTCGGGTGCCATGTAGCGGGGTGTGCCTGCGGAGCGGGTGAGGATCGTTCCATCATCGTCTTCGTGGCTCGGTGCTTCCCCGCGTGCCAGGCCGAAATCGAGAACCCGGACGCGTCCATCGGTTCCAAGCAGAGCGTTGGCGGGCTTGAAGTCGCGATGGACGATGCCTGCGTCATGGGCGGCCGCGAGTCCGGCGGCTGCCTGCCGGTAGATGGATACGACACGGCGCCACCCGAGCGCCTTGGTATCCAGCCCGGACAGTGGCGTGCCGTCGACGAACTCCATCGCCAAGAACAGCTCGTCGCCCGACTCGCCGACGTCGTGCACGGTGACGACGTTGGGGTGGGCGAGCTTGGCGAGGGCTCGCGCCTCGCGTTCGAGCTGCTCGCTCGCGCCACCGTGCAGCACCTTGATTGCGACCTTACGATCCAGGCGCGGGTCCCAGGCCGAGTACACCGCGCCGTAGCTACCCTCGCCGAGCTTCTCCAGCAGCGCGTAGCGCTCGAGCGTTGCCGGCGTGGACGCGCCAAAGAGCGCGCCTTGAATCCGCGCCATGGCGACGTCTTCGCCGACCTTGTCGACCGGGAGCGCGGGAAGGGGGTCCGCGTCGGAGACCGGTCGGTTGGGATCGACCACAGACCCTTAGAACTGGGCTTGAAGGCCGCCGAGCACGAGCAGGGACTGTGCACGGTCACCGGGCTTGGGGCGGTTGCCCTCGTCCTCTGCGGGGCGCTCGAATTCCTTCTCCCCGAACACGCCGCGGAACTGCACGACGAGTCGAAGCCATCGACGCAGCCGAAACCTCAAGTCGAGGTTCGGAGAGACGATGAAGTTCAGCGTGTCGCCGGTGATGTCATTGGCGCCGCGGTAGGGCAACGAGAAGCCCATGCCGAACCCGCCGCCGAGCGAAACGCGTTCTTGCAGCGAGACGACGACCCCGGGCTCGAGCAGGACCCGCGCCCAGCCGATGCGCGCTTCGCCGCTCTCTTCGGGGGGGGTCGTGTCCTCACCCGCCGGAGGGTCGAGCTCTTCGTCGGTGTCCGCGACGACCGGCACGCCCCAGCGCCCAAGAGTGCCGCCGCTGCGGATCTCGAACCCCACCCGGTTCCAGCCCGGGCGCCGCGGCCGAATGTGGACGGCAAACATGGCCAGCCCCGAGAAATAGATGGGTGGCGTCTCCAGGTTGCCCGACCACGCAGGCCCACCCCCAAAGAGCAGGGAGAGGTTGAAGCTGACCCGACGAGCGCCGCGGTGCGGTTGACCCAACAAGAGTTCACCGTCCTCGACGCTGGCGACCAGTTCTTCATAGGAACGGTCGCCTCGCGGTTTGAAGCGCACGCTCTCGCAGGTTCCTCCGCGACCTTGAAGGCCCGCGCCGGGAACCCGAAGCAGCAGTCGGTCCAAGTGCGTCACGCCGTATTCACGCTCGCCGCCGTCCTCCCCGAACAGCACGATGCTGCTGATCCGGTTGTCGGGTGTGTTGGTCTCCCAGCGGTTGATGTTGGCCGCCAGATAGACCTCATCCGCCGGGACATAGCTGGTGAGTTCTTGGCCGCTCTGCGCGAGCGTGTCCGTCCAGGTCTGGTTGGGGTCGGTCTTCTCGAAGGTGATCTGCAGCGGGAGGTCGAGGTCGAGGGCCTGTTCGGCGATGAACTCTCCGGGGCAGGAGTAGGCGCAGCCCGAGTCGGTCACCGTCGCGGCGCAGGTGGTGCCGGTCTCCAACGTGGCATCTGGGCACGCGTCGCGGGCGTAGATGCAGGGGGGGCGTCTCCACGTGAAGGTGACCTGGTTGAACTCGAGCGACATCGGGCTCTTGGGCCATTCGCCCTCGAAGCTGCCGCCGAAGCGGGCCGCACCCGAGCCACCCTCTGGAGCGTCGAGTTCGACGTCGATGCCGCCGACGCGAAGCGGTGCCGGGGGCATGCGGATCTGGATGACCTCGGAGCCGACGAGATTGCCGACGCAGCGTCCGGGCACGTAGTCGATGCCGTTGATGCGCACGCTGAGGCGGTCGCGGTCGGCCGCATTGACGCGGGTCCGCGGCAGCCGAACCTCGACCATCCTGCAGCGCGGGGTCAGCGCTAGCTGCACGGTGGTCGCGCGTGCGCTGCCATCCGTGTCGGCGCCAGGGTCCTCGGATCGTCCACGCTCACTGCGTCCATGCGGACGGAAGTACCCACCCAGGCTCCGTGCGGTGACGATGACACGGTCGAAGGGTGGACTCATGACGCCGATCGTCGCGATGCCGCCGGCGAGTCGGACGCTCTCGATCTTGGGCGGGGAGCCTTCGAGGAACTCAAGCAGGACGAACAAGGGCCGGGGTTCTTTGGACCCGCGCTCTTGGGTGAGGCTGTCGGCGGTGCACGCGACGAAGAGCTGGTCTTGTCCGGACAAGCCGCTGGGCAACTCGATTCGGGGGCGGCAATCGGCCGAGGCATCGTCGGAACATCGCAAGGCATCGACGGCCTGGTCCTCGGGATCCGCGTTCCAAACCGAGGGCTTGACTCGCCACGTGCTGCTGGGGAACCCGGAGACCGAAGACTCCACATGCGGCTCGAGGAGCTCGCGAAGGGTCTCGCGGGTGCGGGCGCCCTTGCCCTCGCTCACGACGCACAGATGTGTGGGGACGTCGGCGTCCTCGGGACGAAGGTCAAGGGTGACCACGCCATACCCGTCACTGGCCAGGGCCGCGGTCGGAAAGGACAGCATCAGCATGGCCAGGGCGAACACCCACCCCGCAACTGCCGGGAGGATTCTTCGGGTGGAGCCCACGCTGGGTCGGGTCAAGGCTTGCATGCGTCGCTCTGCGTGGCGTTGCACAGGTGACTGGTCCGGCAGGTGTGGCCCGGGGGAGGGCTCAAGGTCGTGACCACGCGTTCGACCGCCTTTCGGCAGGTGTAACACGTCCCCTGGGACTCGAGCGTGGCGCTGCGCTTGCGGCGGGCCGCGATGAACGAGCGCTTGTCTTCTTGATAGAAGCAGGCCTCGCCGCGTTTGCGGGGTGCTTGGGCGAACACCGGATCCGATTTCTTGGGCGGGGGCGGTGAGACCTCGACCTCGGACGGTTCGACCCGTGTGGGCTCGGGCACAGGGTCCACGGGCGTTTTTGGTGGGTCGGGCTCGCGCAGCCCCGTTCCGGTGGGCGGCTCGGCGGGCGTCTCGGCCGGGACCTCGAGCGGCGTCGCGACGGCCTGGACCGAGTCGGTGGATGCGGCTGTGGGAGGGTCGTTGCCGACCGCGAGGCCGCTTGCGACGGCCGCCGTGACTCCGACGCCCACGCCGAGCGCCCAGATCCACACCGCGCGCCGCTTTCGTGGCCGGGGTGCGGCCAGACCCGAGCGCAAGGCGTCGAGCAGCGATCGCATGCTGGGGTGGCGGTCTGCGGGATCCCGATGAAGTCCGCGCCGCAGCAGTTCGAACACCCACTTGGGGACCTCGGGGTGCTCGGGGACCCGAACCGCCTCTTCGTTGACCGCTTGCCGGTAGCGCGCGACGGTCGTGCCTTCGAACGCGGGGTGCCCGTACAGGCCCTCGTACAACGCGACACAAAAGCCGAACTGGTCTGAGCGGGCCGTCGCACTGAGCCCGATCTCCTGCTCGGGCGCCATGTACTTCGGGGTGCCGAGCAACGCGCCCGTACGGGTGAGGGACGACGAGACGGTGCCGTGGTCCACGCTGGCTCTGCCGCTGTCGCCGGGAAGAAGCTCGTGGCGACCTGTTTCGCTTCCCGGACCCCCTGCGAGACCAAAGTCGCCCACGCGCACCCGTCCGTCCGACCCGAGCATCACGTTCTCGGGCTTGAAGTCTCGGTGCACGATGCCGGCTTCATGCGCGGCGGCCAGACCCTCCCCTGCGTCGAGGTAGCAGCGGAGCGTCTCTCGCCACCCCGGGTTCTCACGCTCGATCCACTTGGAGAGCGGGTCGCCTTCGACCAGCTCCATCGCGATGAAGACGCCGTCGTCCACCGCACCCACGTCGTACACATGAATCACGTTGGGGTGCGCGAGTTTGGCCATCGCTCGGGCCTCGCGGACCAAGCGCCCGCGGGCGCGACCGGCCTCTTCGTCGGAGACCGCAGCGGTGTTCATGAGCTTGAGCGCAACGTCGCGGGCGAGCTCGGGATCGTGGGCGCGGTAGACAACTCCCATCCCGCCAGCGCCGAGCTTTCCTTCGACCCGGTAGCGTCCGACCTTCACCGGTTTGGCTGGCCCCGAGAACAATCGGTTCTCGATGGCGGCCCGGGCACGACGCGCTTCGACGTCGTCGGACTCCGGCGTGGCCGACCGAAGCGGGTCATCCGCTTTCGGCGAGAACTGGGCATGCGCTGCCACCGAGCGGGAATCTACACCGCCCGGGGGCTGGGCGCCGCTACCCCTGTGCGGGAGACGCGCCAGCCTCGGGGACATCCTGGACCGGGCCGAGCGCGACCGGCAGCCAATGGGTGACCCAAGCCATCCT
>CAYGTG010000486.1:0-6398 GCA_964352485.1 uncultured Nannocystaceae bacterium
AGACCGAGGTGGGTCTGCTTCCCGGTGCCTTCACCATCGTGAGCTGGCTCGTCGACGCCCCCGGAGGCGACCCGCTCGAGTTCTACGTCGAAATCGACGCCGACGACGAAGGCCCAATCGTCGAGTGCGACGAGCGTGACAACACCGCCGCGACCGCGACGGTGAGCTGCCCACCCGCCGGCTGAGCCACCGTTGTCGAACGTTGCAGACGCACACCCGCCCCCCGGCGAGTGTGCGTTTCTTCATGCCCGCGATCGTTCCTGGCTCGGCCGCGCCGCTGTGGTCCGCCCGTCCGAACTAGCGTAGATTCGCTCGGACTTGCTCGCCGATGAGTGACAACCCCGCATCGGAAGGCCAGGGAGCCTGGTTCGACCGCGCCCGCGTGGCGGTCGTGTGGCTGGTCGCACTCGTCGTGGTGCTGACGTTCCGAGATTACGGCGCGACGCTGGATGAGGGCTTCCACCTCTCCTACGGCTTTCACATCATCCGTTTCTACGGCTCCGGGTTCACAAACCTGACCGCGCTCACGTATCGGATCGACTACCTCTACGGCGGTGGGTTTGACGCGACCGGCATGATCTTCCGGGCCTGGACGCGGGCGTTCCTCGACTCCTACGACGCGATTCATCTCTTCGGGGCACTCATCGGTGTGCTGGGCATCGCTGGCACTGGACGGCTCGCCCGACTGCTCGCGGGCCCCAGGGCGGGGTTCCTGGCCGTCTGCATGTTGGCGACCACGTCCGTCTACTACGGGCACATGTTCAACAACCCCAAGGACTTGCCGTTCGCGGTTGGCTATGTCTGGGGGTTGTATTTCTTGCTCCGAATCTACGACGCCTTTCCAAGGCTACCCCGGCGGCTGGTCATCAAAGCCTCGATCGCCCTCGGCTTTGCGATGAGCGTGCGGATAGGGGGGCTTTTGTTGCTCTGCTACCTGGGCCTGATGGCCGCGATCTTCGTCGCCAAGTACGCATGGATCAGCCGCAGCGCGCGGGAAACCTACAAGGTCGCGGAACGGGTTCTCCTACAGGTTTCCCTCGTCGGTGTCGGGGCCTGGATCGTGATGCTCGTGTGGTGGCCGTGGGCGCTGTTCGATCCGGTTCGAAGGCCGCTGGCTGCCCTGACGAGGATGTCGCAGTTCATCGACCACCGCCGATACATGCCGTTCGCGGGGGAACAGGTCTACAACCTCGATCCGCCCTGGGACTACCTGCTCCACTACTTCGCGCTCAAGCTTCCCGAGTACGTCGTCGTGGTGTTCTGCACGACGGCCCTGATCGGATTGGGTGCTGTCGTGAGCGGAGGGGTCCGCTCCGTCAACTTCCGGCACATGTTGCGCTGCTCAATGTTGGCGCTCTCGATCGTCTTTCCGCCCGTCTACGCGGTCTACAAAGGCTCTCCGCTCTACGATGGACTGAGACACTTTCTGTTCATCGTTCCGCCCATCATCGTGGTCGTGGCCCTCGCCGTGAACTCCGTGCTGGATGCGTGTCAGCGTCGTTGGGGAGCACACGGCGTAGCGATGGGGTTCGCGGTTGTCGGGGGGCTGGTGATCGAACAGGGGGCTACGGTCGCGCGCTACCACCCCCACCAGTACGTCTACTTCAACCGATTCATCGGGGGCCTAGAGGGAGCGGTTGGCCAGTACTCGACCGACTACTACGCCGGCACCTACAAAGATGCCGCGACGAAGCTCGCCGTCGAGCTATGGCAGCGGGAACCAGAGGTCTACCTCGAGAGCGTCTACCGAGTCGGCGGATGTATCGGCATGTTCCGGGCAATGCGCAACCTGCCAAGCAACTTCGTCTACAAGACCGAGTCCGATACGGACTACGACTTCGACATCGGCTACACGCGCGGGGACTGCCACCTGAAGATGGCGGCGCATCCGGAATACTCTCGTGTGTCGCGGGACGGTGGGCTTTTGACGCTGACTCGCGACATTCGCCGCGAGATCTTCGAGCCTGATCGTGTGCGGTCGTTCCGCAAGCTCGAACTCGCCGAGCGCCAGCGACAGAAAGCCCGGAAGGGCAAGAAGGGCAAGAAGGGCAGGAAAGGCAAGACGCGAGGGAAGAAGAACGAAGGGGGGGGGTCGAAGAAAACCCCGATCAGCCCGGGGGAACCCAAGCCGAAGCCGGCGGAGCCAAAGGAGTGAATCGGGTGAGTGACAAGCCCCAGGCCGCACATGCGGACCGTTGTGTTGAAGCACGCCGCGAGGGCCTCGCGGCTCTTGCCATCGTATCTGATCCGAACTGTCTGCCGCGTCAGGCGGCCGCCCACATTGCGCAGGGGTGGACCCTGTTGCGGGGGGATTCGGACGACGGCAAGCTCTCGAATTGGTTGCGCGAGTATTTTGAGGGCCTACCGAAACCAAAGAAGGCCAAGGACACCGCCACGCTCACCAAGTCGGTCGTGTTCATCGAGGCCTGGGAGTCCGACACAGTCCCGTCGGACCTGGCCGAGGATGATGCCCGCAGACTTGTGAAGACCCTGCTCGACGCAGCTGCCCACAGTCTCGGTCAGCAAGCATCGTCCAAGGTGCGCGTTGGCCCGCTCAGCCGCCGGGCCGCGTTGGTCCTCGGCGGTGTCGTCTCATTCGGCCTCGTCGCGCTGCGTCCATGGACCTACGAAGGTGTGGGCCAGTGGCACGGCGCGTACTACCCGGGAAAAGACTTCCGCGGTGAGCCCGACACACGCCGCGAGGCGGACGTCGATTTCACTTGGGGGATTCTGCCTCCGACCGATTCCATTCCCGCGGATCGGTTCGCAGCTCGGTGGACGACATGTCTCAACGTCGAGGAAGACACGGATGTCTCGTTCATGCTGATCGCCGATGATGGGGCGAGGCTCCTCATCGACCGGGGTGATGAGCCGGTGCTCGACCTCTGGGAGGCGCCAGAGGACGTCGAGATGCCGTTCTCGCACGGCCGGCAGTTTTCACTCGAGGCCGGCGTTCATCTGATCGAGGTCGAGTATCGCGAAGAGTCCGAGGAGGCCGAGGTCCACCTCCTCGCGACGTTCGATAAAGACATCCCTCCCGGCCCCTTGCCGTCGAACATGCTCGACTACCCCGGGGACGATTTCGACGAGGAAAACCCGTGTGGAAACCTCTGACCCGCTGGGAGTCCCGTCATGACGCGCAAGCCTGATTTCATGATCATCGGCGCGATGAAGTGCGCCACGTCCTCGCTGCACGACCAACTCGCGGCTCAGTCGGGGATGGTGATGTCGATGCCGAAGGAGCCGAACTTCTTCAGCGATGAGGAGAACTGGGGGCGCGGGCTGGGCTGGTACTGGTCGCTGTTTGCCAGGGCGCAAGAGGGCGACTTGTGCGGTGAGTCGAGCACGCACTACACCAAGCTTCCGCGGCATCCCAAGGTGGTCGAGCGCGTGGCGGAGCACGTGCCGCACGCGAAGTTTGTCTACGTGATGCGCAGTCCGCTCGACCGCTTGGTTTCGCACTACATGCACGAGTGGACGCAGCGGGTCCTGCGGATGCCGTTGGGCAAGGCGCTGGACGAGCACCCCGCGCTGATCCAGTTCGGCCAATACGCGATGCAGCTCGAGCCGTACTTCGAAGCGTTCGGCAGGGAGCGGGTGCTTCCCGTGTTCTTCGACCGGCTCAGGACGCACCCTCAGGAGGAACTCCAGCGGGTCTGCGCCTTCATCGGATACGAAGGCGAGCCTCGGTGGAAAGAGGACATGGGCGCGAAGAATGTCTCCGGGGACCGGATGCGAAAAAGCAGGCTCCGGGACCTGTTGGTCTATGCGCCCGGCCTCTCCCAGCTCCGGCAGCGGCTGCCGCAAGGCGTGCGAGACCAGGTGAAGAAGCTCTGGACGATGAACAAGCGACCGGAACTCACGCAGGGCGAGCAGCGTCGACTGGAAGCTGTGTTCAATCCGGACCTTGGGAAGCTGGGTGCATGGCTGGGGGTTCCCGAGCTCACGTGCGCGAACTTCAAGGACATCACGCGAGACCGCGCGCTGGACTGGGTGTGAGTCGTTGCGCTGGGCGCCGGCCGGGTCGTACCCTGCGACGGTGACGGACCAGGAAAATCCGCCCTTGTGGGAACGCGGCATGCTCAGCGTGGCGCAACGCGAACAGGTCACGGGTCACCGAGGCATGGTTGTGTGGTTCACCGGGCTCAGCGGCTCCGGAAAGACGACGGTTGCCCGTGCGCTCGACCACCTTCTGCATGGCCACGGCAAGCAGAGCTTCCTGATGGACGGCGACGTCTTGCGCGAGGGCATCACGTCCGACCTTGGGTTCTCCCCCGAGGACCGCACCGAGAACCTGCGTCGCTTCACCGAAGTGGCGCGTCTGTTCGCCAACGCGGGGACGATCACGTTGGTCTCCGCGATCTCACCGTACGAGGCCAGTCGCCAGCAAGCCAAGGAGCGCATCGGTTCGCAGCGCTTTGTCATGGTTCACGTTGCGACGCCCCTGGAAGTCTGCGAGGCGCGAGATGTGAAGGGCCTGTACGCCAAGGCGCGGGCGGGCGAGCTCAAGCAGTTCACCGGGATCGACGCTCCCTATGAGGAGCCGATCGAGCCCGACCTAAAGCTGGTCCCCGAGGACGGCGACCCGGGGGTCATGGCGCACACGGTCTATGATCTCCTCGCGGAGCGCGGCTTCCTGGGAGGTGCATGATGGCGAACTACGACAAAGAACTCGCGGTCGCGATTGCGGCGGTTCGCGAAGCATCCAAGGTGTGTCGCTCGGTGCAGGCGAGGATCTCCCCCGATGCGCTGGAGAAGAAGGACAAGAGCCCCGTCACCGTTGCGGACTTCGCCTCCCAGGCGTTGGTTTGCCGGGCGCTGCAAGACGCGTTCTCCGACGATCCGGTGATCGGCGAGGAGGATGCTGCCGCGCTCCGCGGAGACGAAGGGGCGGACTTCCGCGGCCGGGTGTTCGCCGAGCTGAAGCCGTTCGGTGTCGCGAGCGAAGATGCCGCGCTCGGATTCATCGACCGTGGCGGTGCTCAGGAATACGCCTCCAGGTTCTGGACCCTCGACCCGATCGACGGGACGAAGGGCTTTCTGCGCGGTGACCAGTACGCCGTGGCCCTGGCCCTTGTGGTCGATGGTGTCCTCACCGTCGCGGCCATGGCATGTCCCAATCTGCCCTCCAGCCGCGACGCCGGTGCCGAGCCGGGCACCGTGTTTTGGGCCGTTCGTGGGGAAGGGGCGTTTCACGGGGCCCTCGATGGCGACAGCTCCGAGGTCGCACACGTGAGCGGAGAGGCGACCCTTGCCGAGACTCGGCTTTGCGAATCGTTCGAGTCTGGTCACAGCTCTCACAGCCATTCCGCGCAGCTGATGACGAAGCTTGGGATCTCGGCGGACCCGGTCCGGCTCGACAGTCAGGCCAAGTATGGGGTCGTCGCCCGAGGAGATGCCGAGGCCTACCTTCGACTTCCCACCCGGCCGGGCTACCGAGAGAAAATCTGGGACCACGGCGCGGGATGTCTCATCGTCCAAGAAGCGGGGGGCACTGTGACCGATGTGACCGGCAAGCCGTTGGACTTCACCAAGGGGCGTGAGCTGACCGAGAACCGCGGCGTCATCGTGACGCACGGGCCCTTTCATGCCCAGATCCTCGAGACGCTGGCCGAACTCGGCGTGAAGTAGTCCGCGTTTTCGGAGACTCGCGATGACCTTTGCCGTGGCAGTCACGTTCGTGGTGCTGGCGGCGGTGATCGCCGGCCTCACGCTGACGCGTGTCTCCCCGGACATGGTGCTGCTGGGTGGCCTCGCCGCGCTCTTGGTGGCCGGTGTTCTGACTCCGGCGGAGGCGTTCGGGGGATTCTCCAACGAGGGCCTTGCGACGATCGCTGCGCTGTTCATCGTCGCCGAAGGCCTCAGGCGCACCGGGGGCGTCAACTTTGTCGGCTTGAAGCTGCTGGGGCGGCCATCCTCGCTCACGGCGGCCCAGCTGCGCCTGATGGCCCCCGTAGCGGGCCTGAGCGCATTCCTGAACAACACCCCGGTGGTCGCGATGATGATGCCGCTGGTCTCCGATTGGGCGCGCCGACAGAATCTCTCGGTCAGCAAGCTGTTGCTGCCGCTGTCGTACGCTTCGATCCTCGGGGGCCTCGTCACCTTGGTCGGCACGTCGACCACGCTCGTGGTCAACGGGCTCATGCTCGCGACGCCGGGGCAGGACGGCTTGGCGATGTTCGACATCGCCTGGGTGGGAATTCCCGTCGCGATTGTCGGCTTGATCTATGTGCCGATCGCCTCGAAGTGGCTGCTGCCGGACCGCCGGCCCGTGCACACGCAGCTGGCTGATCCGCGCGAGTACGTCGTGGAGATGGTGGTCCAGGCGTCGAGCCCGATCGTTGGGATGTCGATCGAGGACGCAGGCCTTCGGTCCCTGCCGGGCATGTATCTGATGG
>CAYGTG010000487.1:0-6392 GCA_964352485.1 uncultured Nannocystaceae bacterium
GCCATGGTCCTGTCCCGCACGGCGAACGGACCGAGCCATCCGCCGCACATCATCACCAGCGCCTTTCGCTGCGCGGGCGTCACATCACTTTTCTTGGGAGAACTTCTCATGCGCGGAAGCTGTGCATCGCGTGGATCGGCGTCAACCCCCTCAGACGGCGCCAGGCCGCGGTCCCCGACGTTCGGTTCTTGCGTAGAACGCTGTTTCAGCGCCGCTCCGCAGGCCTTCGATTTTTCTTCGGTCTAATTCTGATAGCTTCCTGGGATGTCCGATGAGAAGGCCAACACTCCCAAGCGTCCTGCTGGACGTCGAGTCTCGCGCAATGACAGCCAGGCGTACTCCGAAGGGGAGGGGGTATCCGTCGACGTCGCGAAGGGGCAAAGCCTGTCCGAGACAGAGCAGAAGCTGAGCGCGACCGGCCGAGAGTCGGCTCGCGAGGACCCCGAGGCGTTCCGAATCGCTGCGGAGATTCGAGCGCAGGCAGCCAGCGACGACAACGAAAAGTGAGCTGCGCCAGCCCCGGAGAACTCTCAGCCTGGACTGGTTTTGCATCGTTGCTGGTCTCGACCGGGCTGGGCATCACTACTGTGGTGTATGTCGTCAAGGCGGCCAAACAGGTCGGAATCGCTGCGAAGCAACTGAAGCTCTCGGCACAGGGAGCGCTGTTAGCGACCGAGGCATCGCTTGGAGAGGCCCGACACCGGTGGAAGTCGGCCGTGTTCAACTCGGTCGCTCAGCAGGCGTACGTGAAGAACAGCAAGACGCTGATCGCTGTCATCCGTATGGAGCAGGCCGTTGCAGAGGAGCGGGAGGCCTACGAGCAGTTCCTGAATAGGCTAGACCGCCTGTGTGCTGCCGTCCGCGACAAGCTGATCCCCGAGGCCCGGGCCAGGGAAGACTACTTCAAGATGGTAAAAAAACTCGTGGAGGAGAATCCAAGACTGCTCAACTTGATCACTGGACACGATAATATCGTGTACTTCTACCACGAGTGGTCGAAGCTGGAGAGCAGCGGCCCGGACGAGAAGCCCAAAGACGGAAGTACCACCTCAGGCAGGGTCGATTCGGTCTGACTCTCGCGCCCCCGCCTCAAAGCACCGGCGGGTCCGTCTCGCCCGGGAACAGGGGCCAGTGCTGGGCCGACCGCATGAAGGTCTCCATGATGGCCGTGGGGTCGGCGGGCTTGAAGCCAAGCTCGGCCGCCTCCTGGAGCTTCATCATGCACCGCTCGATGTCCACCCACGGATGCCCCAGCGGGGCCGCGTACTGGCCGGCCGCCAGCAGGTAGAACTGCGCGACGTCGGCCGTTCGCTGTGCATCCTCGGGGCTCACTTCTCGAAGCGTACCGAACACCGGCGAGAAGTGTCCGTCGGCCGTCACTCACCATCGATCGGTGGGTACTCGATGTAGCGCACCGGGACCTGCGTAAAGCCTTGGTAGGTCTGGCCGGAACCTCTCGCTGCGATATCCTACCCCTCCTCCAGGCCAGGTTGCTCTTGAGAATCGGGAGGGATAACCTCCACCTTGGAAGCCTACGCTTCCGAAGGATTCGCTACGAAATGACCACCCAGGACAAAGCAAAATTCGCAGTTGGAGATCTCGTGGAGTTGAAGTCGGGAAGCCCGAGGATGACCGTCACTGAGGTCCACGAACAGGACGCCAGAGGGAGCTGGTCGTACAGGTGTGCCTGGTTCGCCGGGAAGAAGAAAGAGTCTTCCAGTTTTCCGCACGAGGCCCTGGAGGTCTCCAAGAGTGACGATGGCTGACGTCGTCAAGGCGGCTGACGTCGCCGCGTGGATGCAGGCGGAGCTTGAGGCCCACAATGGCCTATACCAGGATGATGCCGTCAGTCAGATCGAAGACGAGTTCGGGCCTGACTTCGTATACGACAACGACAACGGGAACCGTGCGATCTCGAAGGCGGTGCTTGCCGCTTTTCGCAAGCTCACAGGCGATACCGTGGTGTGGGAGCGGTCAGACCGCTACTGGCGCTTCCGCCAGGCAGGGGATGAGGAAGGGCGCCAGCAGTAGCCCTCATCGCTCGTCAGCCGCGGGCTGACGAGCGAGTAGCCTCCCGTAGTGACATCGCCAGCACGTCGTCGAGACCCTCTTCAAAGGGGAGGCAGCACGCAAGGTCCGTCAGCGAGCCGATTTCGAGGTTCTGGAAGTCCTCCCCGGAGGGCTCAGTTAGCATGCGGTACTCATATTGGTAGCTGAACCGAGTGTCCTTCCGAAAGGGGCCAACCTCCCCGTGGTGGGTTGCGAGGTCGAGGTACTCAACAGGCATGCGCTGGCTAGCGACACCTCCTCGGTGAGTGCGTGCGTCGAATCGCTCGATGAACAGGTCCGGCCGATTGATCAAGACCGCGAACTGGCCGAGGTCAGCGAGCTTCTCATCGAGAACCGACAGACCGGCCCTCGCCTGTTCAAGGTGGTGGTTGGTAAGTGAGTACAAGCAGAAGAGGTGAGATCCGCTTGTTTCGTCGTCCCGCTCCTCGATCGAAAGCGGCTTGGGCAGGGCCACCTCTGTTCCATCCGGGAGCTTCCAGGAAAGAATGACGCGGTCGGGTTGGAGGATGCGATCGACACTGTCGCGCCGATCCGCCCGTCCTGTCCCGTCTTCCTCCATCCGACGAAACCAGTCCACTGTCTTCATGTGCATGAGGCCTTGGCGGAAGAACGCCTCCGCGTACTCCTGAATCTCGAAGACCTTCAGGAAGGCAACGATTCCACCCGGACCACCTGCGTCGTCGGTCATCGTTCGAGCCTACCATGGTTCCCAAAAAGCCCTTTGAGCACGGTCGCTTAGCGTGTACGTGTAGACGTTGATGCAACATCCGGGCTCGATGGTCGACCTGTAGGGCATGCCGGTCCTCCGCGCTCCTCTGGGCCTCCGCCTGCCTCCCCACACGCCCTGCGATCCCCGCTGTCCCTCGTGCACCATGGAACGGCTCGGGGAGGTTCAGCGCGCCCTGAGAGACCAGCGGCCAGACATCGAGGACCCCTGGGTCGCGGCCGTGCTGGTGGTCTTTGGGGTCCCGGCAGACGCCTGACGGCCGCCTTTGGCGGCCTACTGCTCGAACGTGAACAGACTTGTGTACGGGTGCAGTTTGAACAACCGCTCGTCTCGTTCATGAACTGGGCGAAGTAGGCCCGGGCGGCACTACTCGGGTCGATACGGGTAGGGGTCCAGGCGCAGGGTGCCATCGTAGCGATATCGGTTCGCCGGAAGGATATCGAAGGTGGAGAACTCGACGCCCTCAGGGGTGATGGCCCCCTCGAAGTCGATCGCGAGTACGGTTCGTTCGGATTGGTCGGAGGCCCACCGGCGTTTCCCCCCCGGGCGGAAGGTGCTCCGCAGAGGGGGCTCGCCTACAGGGCCGGAGGCGCTGTGTTCTGCGTCCCGACGGGGCCAAGTCGCTCGGACAGTAGGTCGGATATGTCCGTGATCAGGTCCTCGCGGATGTCCTTGTCGGCGTAGTCAAGTATCAGGCCTACGAGTCTTGTGAAGCGAAAGGCCTGCCGCTCGCTGTCCCTCTCCATCTCGAACTTCAGTCTCTTGAGGAGACCGGCGATCTCGTCCGAACTTGCCGCGGAACCCTCGTTCTTGTTCTCGGTTTTCATACCGCCTAAGCCCCGACCGGAGAGTCCGGTACGGGGCGCGGGCGACGTGGTGGGTCGTACTCGGCATCGCTCATGCGGCCTTTTCCTCCTCGGCCGAGATGAGAGGGAACATCCCCCGAAACGTCAGAAAAGAGTCCTGCCAGCACTTCTCCCCTGCGCCAAAGACTAGGCCGGAGTCTGCGAAAGGGGCTCCGATCGCGTCAAGTAGCGACTGAATGTCGGAGGGCCGGGCGGCGGAAACATAGAGGGTCACCGTGGAGAGGTCGAGAGGGGCGACAAGAGATGCCCCTACTCGGAACGGAGGGATTCCCGGCTCGATGATCCATGAATCTTGGCGCTCGTTTTGTTGTTGCCGATGCCAGGGAACATCCAGCTTAAAAGGGACCCTTGCCTCCATGTGGGGGATTGGAGAACTTAGCTGGCGCCACTGGAAAAAAGTATTGATGTTCATCGCACCGCCTAAGCCCCGTCCTCTTGCGAGGTACGGGGCGGGGTGAAGGGTGAGAGGTCGCCTTAGCCAACTTTGGCCGCTTGGCCAAAGGCCTCCTCATACTTGTCTGGGTCCCCCCAGTCCTCAAAAAAGCTCATTGCCTCATCTCGCTCCGAGAGCGAGATCTCTCGGCCAAATTTAGAGTCGGTATGGATGAAGAACTGTCCACCCGGCGAGCAGTACAGCCCCAGCCAGGGATTGTGCATGTCGGATGTGCTGCGGTTGTTGTAGCAGAGGAGGGTTGCGGTGTTGGTGTCGTACAGGTAGCCGTCGATGATTTTTTGCATGGTTCGGTCTTTCGTTGAGGTTGAGTGGACTGTCAGCCCTCTGCCCTTAGGCATAATGGTAGTTCCGCCCCTCGGTCAAGGGCTGCCTGGCGAAAGCGCAGAGTCGGCGAACCGCCGAAACGGCACAGGGCGAGAGTGGGTGCTGCCTGCCGTGCAGAACAGGGCCATGCGAGAAAGATCCAGGACGGACACTCCGGCAGTGGTCTTATGCTCAATGTTCTGCATTGTTCTGCAACTCTATATTAGAGGTTGTGGGCTTGTATTCTAGAAGGTTCTAGAACCTTCATGCCCCGAATACGGAAGGCAGGGAGGCAGAGTTTCAGCCGGGGCCTGTGCTCCGCACCATCTCTGGGACCGGTCGTGAAGCGGGACCGGTCCCGGGTCTCTGCCGCCGCGTTCGCCCCTGAGAAGCTCATGACACCGGTACGGGAGCGGTGAACCCAGAGTTTCAGGGGCGGACCGCTGCCTGCCCTGGTTGCGGTCAGATTCTGCCCAATCGGCATTCCTGAGCGCCCCAGGGGGGTTCAGACCGATCGCGTTGTGGCCCGAACCCACCGGCCCAACGGAATTTTAAGTACCTGTACCAATAAATAAGATGGGCTCACGTCCAAGCCCTGACATGAGCCCCCGATCCGCCACCCTGCTGAGCCTTCTCCTCCTTGCCGTCATAGGCTGTGACGACGTGGAGAGCCCTCCTGAGCCCGGTAGCTGTCAGGCGATGGTCAGTGATGTCATCGACTACCGCTTCGCCGATGACTACGACCCCGAGACCGATGACACGCCTGTGCCGGGCTGGTGCCAGTGGCCTGCTGGCTACCATCCCCAATCAGACTTCGAATCCGAGCCTGAGGGTGCTCGTGCGGTCGCGGAGTGCATCGCCCGGGTCTACGACGACGTCGAGCACCCTCACCCTTGCGAGACCGAGGTGGATCAGTGTCGGGCTGCTGCGGATGACACTGCTGAGGCGCGGAAAGCCTGCGACGACCTCAGCGCCGAGTGCAGGGGCGAGCCAGCCAACGACAGCATCACCTACCAGGTGGCCTACGAGCTGCTCTGCGAGCTGCACGGGGGCTTCTGGTGTGACTACTCGGACGCTATCGGCTGCGAGGGCTAGACGGCCAACGCTTCCAAGGTGAAGCCCAACACCTCTACGGTCTCATCACCGTCCACGAAAACCTGGGCGATGATGGGATCGCTTGCGTTAAGCCCCACTTTCAGGTGCCCCCAACCTTCGCGGTATCCCGTGCTGGTGGTCAGCTCGACCTCAACCCATGAGTGGTCGGACGTGTGCAGCCTGATCCTCGCGGTCCCGCTGTCGGTCGAGCCGTAGACCCGGAACACCACAGGCAACACGGCCTCAGCATCCTCAGCGCCCAGCAGTCCGGCGTTGTTCAGTCTCCAGTCCCGGGCATAGCCACCACAGGACACGCTCATGCCGGGCAGGTCAGCATCGTAGGCGGTCTGGGTGGCATCGAAGAGACCGACCATGCCCGAGGCTGAGCCGACACGCTCAAGCCCCGTCAGCGGGCCCGTGATTTCCTGGTAGTTCCCCCACCGAATCAAGTATGGGCCGAACCGCTCACGCTGCTCACGTGCCACGTCCATTGTCAGCCGCGTTCCCCCTCTTGGGTTACCGTCGGGCGTCGTCTCGTTCCGGCGTGTCCTGGGTCTATTGCTGGCCACCTGAGAGGCCCCATCGACGTCACCGGTCGAGAAGACATGAGACGTCCAGGTCTCATCATCACTCTCGAAGCAGATCTGCACGGGCTCCTCATACAAACAGAAGTCCACGATTCTTGAGCCTCCCACCTGGTAGGCCTCGATCTCGACCGAGGGGGAGACGGTCCAGCGGTTGGCCTCAGCCGCGTCTGTGAGGTCGACAGGGGGCCTCACCACGAACTGCAGGCTTCGCATCTCCTGAGCAGCCGCGCCGCTGCCGGAGGCAACCTCGCCGTCGACCAGGGCGGACGGGACCAGGTCGACCTCCACGG
>CAYGTG010000488.1:0-2326 GCA_964352485.1 uncultured Nannocystaceae bacterium
GTCTTCGGCCTCCGGAGAGCCCGCGCGCGCCGCTGCGCCGGCGAGCATGGTGAGCAGGAAGGCGATGAGAGCGATGGGTCGCGACATGTCAGTCCCCGGAGAGGGACTGAGTCTCCAACAATTGCGCGAACACGTCATTGGCGTTCACGTCGGTGGTGCTCGAGCCGAACGTGCAGCTCGCGTTCCCGGGCCAACAGTGGCCGCCCCCCTCGACCGTGCACAACGTGACCTCGACACCGTCGTCGCACGCCGTCCAGGTCTCGCAGGTCGAGTTCCCTTGTTGGTGCGTGATGTTGGGTACGGGGGCGCAGCCGTTGCGGACGGCCCACCCCTGCATCATGTCCTGGGCTCCGGGAAAGCCCGGCCCGAAGCCGTCATATTGCACAATGGTGTCCCCCGTTCCGTGGAACTGTTGGACCGAGATCGGCCGGGAAGGGCTGCACTGCAGCATCGTCAGCACGCCGGCGACGGATGCCACGCCGGCGAAGACATCCGCGGCCTCGCACGCGAGACGATGCGCCATGTGGCCACCATTGGACATGCCGATCGCGAACACCTTCTTGGGGTCGATGCAGGAGCCGAGCCCGATATGCTGCACGAGGGTCCGCGCAAAGCCGACGTCATCGACCCCCGAGCTCTGCGCCCCGCCGCAACACAAGCCCGCGTTCCATGAGTTTGAGAGACCGGCCGGGTACGCGACGATCACCCCAGCGGATTCGGCGGCCGCGTCGTACTGCGAAAACATCGCCTGTTGGCCAGGGTTGCCGTACAGGCCATGAAAGTTCAGCACCAACGTCGCCGGCTGGGTGACGTCGACGCTCTGCGGGACAACGAGATCGTAGCTTCGAGACTCTCCTGCGTGCTCCAGCGTCACGCCGCTGTAGCGTCCGGGCGGAAGTGTCCCAGCTGGACAGGACTCAGGCTCAGGACCATCCGAACCCGCGGAGTCATCACTTGCATCGCTTTCACTGGGCTCCGAACTCGTCGAGGTCGCTGCCGCGCTGGAGCCACCGTGGGTCTCGCTCGTACTGCCGGGCGTCGCCGTCCCCGGGGAGCTGCCCTCTCCGAGGCCCGTCGTGCCGCCGGCGGCTCCTTCGGTGTCTGCAGGTTCGAGTGACTCACCGTCGCACCCCACCAGCCAAACCGTCAGGATGCATGCGTAGCTCGAAAACGCTTGGTTCGTCACTGGCATCCTCGACTCCGAAGCTGAGGGTGCGTTCGGACCCTGGGAAGGTTCCCCCACCGCGCTAGGCAGGGGCCCAATCGGGCGGCGGAGGAACCACAGCACCGGGGGTCTTTCCTGTCATCCGGTGCGCGACGAACTCCGCAACCGTCCCAAGCTTGAGGTATGGGTTGGTCTGGAGCTGCGCGTCGAGCGTGGCTGCGGGGGTCGGGCCGTAGTGATGGCCGGGGTACATCGTGGTCTCAGCCGGGAGGTCTTCGATCAGCTTGCGCAGCGTCGCGAACATCACCTCGGGATCGCCGCCGACGAAATCACAGCGTCCACAGCCATCGACGAAGAGCGTGTCGCCGGTCACCACGTTGTCTCGCACCCGAAAACACACCGAGCCCGGCGTGTGACCAGGCGTGTGCAACACATCGATGTCCACGCCGCCCACGTTCAACGTCTCCCCAGGGGACACCGGGCGCAGGTTTTCGCAGCGAAACCCCGAGAAGTCGATCTCCTCGCGGAGCATATAGACCGGCACGTCGCGCTCCTTGAGCAGGTGCTCGACTTGATCGACGTGGTCGAAGTGACTGTGCGTGCACAAGATGGCCTCGATGCGCACATCGAGCTTGCCCTCTTCATCGAGAATCGACTTCAGGTGCCACGCCGGATCGACGACGGCCGCGACCCGTTTCTCACGGTCGCCGATGAAGTACTGAAAGTTGTCCCAAGGTCCGAGTTCGTATTGGTGGATAAACATCGAGGTCCTCGTCTCCGTTCCGTCTCAGGCAAAGGTGACCACCGAGCGGATTGAATCGCCGTGGTGCATCAGGTCGAATGCCTTGTTGATGTCCTGTAGAGGCATCGTGTGCGTGATCAGATCATCGATCTCGATCTTGCCGTCCATGTACCAATCGACGATCTTCGGTACGTCCGTGCGCCCCTTGGCGCCCCCGAACGCAGAGCCTCGCCAGTTCCGGCCCGTGACGAGCTGAAACGGGCGGGTGGAGATTTCCTCGCCCGCTCCGGCCACGCCGATGATGATGGAGGTACCCCAGCCTTTGTGGCAGCACTCCAGGGCGTCGCGCATGACCTTGACGTTGCCCACGCACTCGAACGAGTAGTCCGCGCCGCCGCCGGTGAGGTTGACCAAGTGCG
>CAYGTG010000488.1:2336-5093 GCA_964352485.1 uncultured Nannocystaceae bacterium
CGGCACGAGTTCGCCCTGGGGGATGTCTGCGGCGTTGACGAAGTGGGTCATGCCGAATTTCTCGGCCAGCGCCTGGCGCCGCGGGTTGAGGTCGACGCCGACGATCATGTTCGCGCCGGCCATCCGGGCCCCCTGGATGACGTTGAGGCCAATTCCGCCCAAGCCGAACACGACAACGTTGTCCCCGGGCGCGACCTTGGCGGTGTTGATGACCGCTCCGATGCCCGTCGTGACCCCGCAGCCGATGTAGCAGACCTTGTCGAACGGAGCGTCTTCGCGAATCTTGGCGACCGCAATCTCCGGGACCACCGCGTGGTTGGCAAACGTCGAGGTCCCCATGTAGTGGTACAGCGGCTCGCCTCCGATCGACAGCCGCGAGGTGCCGTCGGGCATCAAGCCCTTGCCTTGGGTCGAGCGAATCGCCTGGCAAAGGTTGGTCTTGCCCGAGGTGCAGTACGAGCACTGCCGGCACTCCGGGGTGTACAGCGGAATGACGTGGTCACCGACCTTCAGCGAGCGGACGTCGGCTCCAACTTCGAGCACGACCCCTGCGCCCTCATGCCCGAGGACGGACGGGAAGATCCCCTCGGGATCCGCCCCAGACATCGTGTACGCGTCGGTGTGGCAGACGCCGGTCGCCTTCATCTCGATCAACACTTCCCCGGCCCGGGGTGCGTCGAGCTCGACCTCCTCGATCGACAGGGGTGCTCCGGCTTTGTGCGCGACGGCGGCCTTCGTCTTCATCGCGGCCAAGGTACCGCAGCCCAGCCGCCCCTGGGGACGCTATGGGATGTCGGCGCCAGCCCAGTCCGGGGACTGCGCGACGGCCGGTCGCGGGTCGCCATCGAGGTCGACCAGCGGATCCCCAGCAACCCACTGCGCAACGTCCTCGAATGGCATGCCGAGCGTGTCGTAGCGAAGGTGCAGATCGCCGCGGGGATAATCCTCAAACCAGCGTCCGGTCTCCACCGCGCCGACCGCGACGTTGCCCTCGCCGAACACGGCCTCCAGCGCGCTGTAGCTGACCTCGGCCTCGGGACAGTCGATCTCGCCCATCGACCCCTCGCTGAGCACGATGCTGTTGCGGACGGAGACCGCGTTGTCCCCATCGCACACGATCCCTTGTGCGTTGCCGAAGCCGGCGACGATGCTCGAGTAGGCCACATCGAGGGTCGAGGTGTGGGTTCGCAGAACGGAGACGTTGTTGCGGTCGCCTCCGACCATCGCGTTGCGGAGGTTGAGGTACGCGTCTTGGCTAATCGATGCAGCCCCACCGCTGTTGTTCACCAGCTCCACGCGCTCGGCGTACAGCGACGCGCCACGAACCTCGAGCGCCGCGCCGTACGACTCTTCAATGCGAACGTCCACGAGGTACAGCGCACTTTCGTCGGTCACGGTGATCGCCGCGCGGTCGTCCCAAGATGTCAGGCACGGACGTGCGCCGGGCTCTCCGAGCAACGCCACCGACCTCCCCTCGGCGACGCTCAGCGTGTCGAGGATGCATTGCGTTCCCGGCGTCCACCGGATCGCGATGCGTCCGCCAGCGGGGATGCCCTCGATCAACGAAGAGAGCGCTCCCGCGGTGGCGGCACCATCCTCCCCCACGACGACCGCCTCATCGAAACACCACCCCGTCTGCAGGTCGCAGGCGGTCTCGCATTCGTCGTGCGCGCTGCATCCACGGCACTGGCCATCGTCGGAGCACACGGGCGTGTCGTCCACGCACAGCGAATCATCGCTCGCGCCACACTCGGCACACCCCAGAGGCGAACACACCGGGTGCTCGGGGTCCGTCGCAGCACACGCTTCGTCTGGACTGTCGAGTGCATCGCAGCCTACACACGCCGCGTCGACACAAAAAGGAGTCGCGCCTGAACACGCGGGCTCATCGCCGCAGCCTCCTGCGCCTCCGCTCCCTTCCCCGTCGGTCGTCTCCTCGCCGTCCCAGCCCGCGCTCACCCCTGTAGGGTTGGGGGGGACCTCAGTGTCTCCCGTCTCCGAGCCTCCACCGGGTTCCTCTGCGGAGGTGAATTCGCTCCCACACCCGGCCAGAAGTCCGGTGCAGACGCCCGCGAGAACCCTCAGTGCGTGCTTCGTTTGCATCGGCCGGGCGTATGACATGGTCCTACCTCGGTCGAAAATTTTGGTGCAAGCCGGGGACACGCTATCCCGCAGGGGGTCCCTCATGAAGCGCATTGCAGCTCGAATTGTCTGTGCATCCCTCCTACTCGGCGGATGCTCGTCCTCCGGCGGTCTCGTCGCGGACGAAGAACAGATCGAAGAACGCCTCATCGGTGGGTGGGACGGCGCGTCGACCACAGGGGTCAGTGTGCTGCTGCTCCGCGAAGGGCTTTCCGGGACGTTGAGCGCGGTGCACCTGCTCGCGACAGATCGCGAGTATCAGGTCAACTTCTCCCTCGCGGGGACCATGGCCGAGGACGCACAGAGCGTTCTGCTCGACCTTTCATGCACAGAGGGACGGGTACGCTCGCTCACCGCCGACACGGGCCGAACGGACGAAGAAGAGGAGGAGGAAGACACCATCCCCTCGACGACCGACGAGGAGCCCGACGAAGAAACCGAGGCCGACACGGACGGTTGGGACTCGCTCGACTGCGCCGGCTGGGCGCTTCAGCTCGAGTGCGGCATCGCTGGCGAATGCGATACGGCCGACTGCAACCTCTTCTGCGACGTCTCGTACTTCGGGGACGCGTTCGCGACCGCATCCATCGAGCTCTCGAGCATCGAAGACGAGCT
>CAYGTG010000488.1:5103-6387 GCA_964352485.1 uncultured Nannocystaceae bacterium
GTCGGCTGCTCAGGACAGCCACCGCTCGGTGTGTTCACCGAGCTTCGGCGGCGATGCGTCGACCGCCTCTCCCAACGAGAACGGTCCGCGCACGGGACCGCTCCCGGGTCGGCGAGTCTGTAGCTGGGCATCCTGCATCGCTTCGTCGACGGAGAGCACCGGCGCCACCGGAACACCGGCATCCCGAAAACGCTGGACCCAGGCATCCAGCGGCTGCTCTGCGATCCGGGCCGCGATGCGAGTCCGCAGCGGTGCAGCGGCCAGAAAACGCCCCCACAGCGGGAGTCCAGCCGCCCCGGACAGATCCAGCACCTCGCAGGTCTTCCGCCAGAACTTGTCTTCGTCGACGACGCCAATGCTGAGGTACCGCTCGTCCGAAGTCCGATACACGGTGTAGTGCGGAAGCGTGTGCAGACGCATCCGCTCCATGTTCTTCACCCGCTTCGTCTGCCGCAGCCGCTCGCCCACGGCCTCGAGCGTGGCCCGCCCACGCCCTTGCGAAAGGCTGTCCGCCAGCTTCCCCACGACCGACCCAAGACCGCCCGGAAGCGCCTGGGAAGCTCGGCGCATGGCGGCGGCCGTGGGCTCTGCCGCATCGGCCAGGCTTGCGTCCCCGGGCGTGAGTCCCTCGGTCCATACGTAGGTCCAGCTCAGCAGCGCATCGACGATCGCAACGTCGAGCACCTGCCCGTGACCGGTGCGTACGCGCTCGAGCAGGGCGCCGAGGATCCCGGTGGTGGCGGTCATCGCGGCCGAGAGGTCGCCGAACGGAAGCGCCCCTCCCAGCGGACGCCCCCGGTCGTCCCGAAGCATGTGGCACACGCCGGTCAGGGCCTGAAAGTTGAGGTCATGCCCCGGGTAGTCACGATAGGGGCCCTCCTGTCCGTAGCCACTGATCGAGCAATAGACCACCTTGGGAAACGCTTTCGCGATCTCCTGCGGACCCAGGCCGAATCGCGCCATCACGCCAGGGCGAAAGCCCTCGACCACGACGTCCGCATCCGCGATGAGCGCCCGTACGGCCTCGCGACTGGAGGCCTCCCGAAGGTCGGCCGCAACGCTGTCCTTCCCGGCGTTGAGAATGTCGAACAGGCGAGGAAACACCCGAGCAGGGTCGCCCTTGGGCGGCTCGATCTTGACGACCTCGGCACCCATCGAGCGCAACACCATCGTGGCATAGGGACCAGGCAGGTTCTGCGTGAAGTCGACCACTCTGGTTCCGCTCAGCGCCGGCATTGGTAGACCCTACCTTCCTTCTCTCTGGAAGAGAATTCCGGTAGGGCC
>CAYGTG010000489.1:0-5183 GCA_964352485.1 uncultured Nannocystaceae bacterium
GGCCTTGACCGCGGTCGGACAACCCCAGGACGCGAGCCGCACACTCCCCGCGTTGGAAGACATCGACGACAGCGACGGCCGCGACTGGCTGTCCGTCGTCGAGCAGCTGGTCGCCGCCGGGTGCCGCCACAACGACGCCGAACTCGGGCGCCAAGCCGCCACGGTCGTGCACCGCTTCGAGGCCAACGGCGCCCTTTGGAGCACCGCCGAGACCGCGTTGATGGCCGCCCGACTCGCTGCACACCGCGGACTCCGCCTGCAAGCCCAGACGCTCGTCGATCTCGCAATGGAGGTACGGACCGAGCTCAAGGCGCCGGATCACCTGGACGACGCGCTCGAAAGAACTCGCGCCATCATCGAGCAGGCACCGTCGGCGTCGTTGGACCCCAGCATCACCACTCCCGGTGCCCTCGACTCCGAGGCCCTGCCAGAAGGGGCCGACGCTGCGCTCGAAGTGTTGGGTGCAGCATCCGCACGCTGGCCCGATGACACTCGCTTGGCCACGCTCCAAGGCGCGGTTCTCTCCCACCTCGGGCTCGTCTCGGGCGCACGGCGACACCTGGAGGCCTTCCTGCGAACCCACGAGGGCGCACGGGACGTCGCCAGGGCGCTTGGCGGGGTGCTTCGAGACGCGGGACGGCACGAAGACCTCGAAACGCTGGTACGAGAGCAGTTCCAGGCCGACGACCCGATGGGGCGATGGCTCCTCGCCACGAGTCACGAGCGAGCGGGACGATTCGAGCTGGCCGTGGACGGATTTGGCGAGATGGTCGAGCTCGACCCCGAAGCGGACGCCGCACGGGCTCGCCTGTGCGAAATCGCGGGCAAACAGCGGCGTTGGCAGGACGTGCTCTCGCTGTCGGCCATCCTGGTCCAGCGGAACGAGCCGGGGTCGCACGACTGGGACCGCATCGTCGCCGCGACCGCACTACGGCGTTGGGACATCGTCCGCACCAGTGCGATCCGGCTCGGCATGGAGGTCGACACCGGCGATGCGCCGATCGAAGAGCGCTGGGGTGGCGCGTGGATCCGAACCGCACATGGACAGTGCTACTGGGCCACCCGAACCGGGCCCGTCACGGCACGCATCGAAACGATCACCGGCGAGCGGGAGGACCGTGAGCGCCAGGACGACGTGGTCCTCTTCGACCCCGCCCCCGTCGACCGCGACGAGACCGAGGAACACACGGTCTTCACCTATCGAGAGCTCGACGTCCTGGAGCAGGGTCAGCGGCGCGCCTTCACCATCGATGCCGTACACCCCGGTTCGGAGGCGCTGCAGCAGCTCGTGGACACGATGGGGGATGTCTCATTGCGGCTGCAGCGACGCTCGGGCGACGCGTACATGCTCACCCCACCCGTCGGGGAGGAGGTCCCGGGCGTTTATCTGTCTGCGACCGTCCCGGCGGACACGGATCTCGAGCAGCTGCACGGATCCTTGACCGCGGCAGCCAACGCCTGGCCGGGGCCTGCGGTCTGGCTCGAGTTGTGCGAAGCGCTCGTCCAGACGCATGGACCCGGCTACGCCAAGGAGCTCGCGCGACAACGGGACCTCGCCCACGCGTACGGCATGTGAGGGCGAGCTACTCGCTGAACGTCACGTAGCTCGACAACCGAATCCGACCGCGGCCGCCTTCAACCGGCACCCCGGCGAACAGGCCCCGGTATTCGAGGGTGTTCACCTCTCCGATGTTCACGGCGCCGGTGATGTCGATGACCCACGGCTCGATGGCAGCGCCCGGGCACCAACCCGCCCGCCCTGGCGTCCAGTTGCCCCACTGCCCTGGCACCACGCCGTCGTCGACCGCCTCGCCGCAACGCTGCGCGGTCACCTCGCCGGGGAACTCGCGGAGGTGCACGGTCTCGCCGTTGACGGTGAACTCGTGCTGGTGCTCGCACCATTCGGCGCAGTTGTTCGCTTCTTGCCCGTGCCCGGAGATGAGCGCGGTGAACTCGACGCGGGTCGTGCCCACCGGTGGCGTAAACTCGATCGGCTCCCACGTGTTGTAGTCGTCGTTGAAGCCGCGGTTGGCCGCGAACGCGGGGACCGTCTGTCGCACGCTCGTGTCCTTGCCGGCATCTCGCAGGCGGACGCGAATGTCCCAGACGGACGGGTTCATGTTCCAGACCATTCCGAACTGAACCCAGCGCATGCCGCCCTCCCGCACCAGGCCCAACATGTGTGAGGCGTCGAACACCCAGCGCCGCGTGCCGGGACGTGCATACGGTGTGATCCACCGCGCCAGCTCGTTGTTCTGGGCATCACAAGCATCCGTGTCGCAGAGGTTGAGCATCGCCTCGTAGTCCCAGTGACCACAGTCGGCGTCGGCGTCGGGCCCGCACTGGGCCGTGACCACAACCTCCATTGTGTCGAACGCGTCCATCGCCTTCGCATCCGGGAACGCAGCTGGCCACGCGATCCAGTTGTTGCTGTTGGCGAACGGCCCGTTGGGTAACCCCGAGCAGGAACCCGCGCACTCTGGTTCGAATGCGTACTGGTCGAGCACCACGACCTCGGTGACCTCCCGCTGCGCGGCCAGCCGCAGGTCTTGGGCGTAGCGAGCGTTGTAGTAGCGCCCGGTATAGCCAAGGACCGGCGCCGCCGGTGCGAAACCTCCGCCGGTGGTGTCGCTCGTAGAGCCCGGGTCGTCCCAGCGTTGGGCACGATCGATCGCGAACGTGAGCTGGTCTGGGCGTGCTCTCAGGAAGTCGACCACGCTGCCCGAGGCATCGGTCACGAAGTGCACGCGCGGCGACCAGTGCTCCTGCGCCTCCGCGTCCAAGCCTGCCAACGCACCACCGATCGACGACTGCCACTGCTCCGCCCCCACGACCGGGTCACCGGACGTCGTCAAGAAGAAGTAGTGAACGTTGAGCGCGGAGCGTTCGAACAACTCGGTGCTCGCGGTGCTGCGCAGCCCCGAGGCCGTCGCGCTGCCTTGGTCGTTGACGAACACGTAGACGTCGCAGCCCGAGAAGCTCTCAGAGAGTGACCACGGCCCGAACGTCGTCTCGACGCTGAAGTCTCCGGCGACCGCTCCCCAAGCGCCCTTCTCCCCTTCGAGACGCTCGGCGCGAGGAAACCCGAGGTCGTCACACAGCGGGTCGATCGGCTCGCCACCCGAAGACGACGACCCGTCTGCAGAGCCGCTCTCGGCCGCTGATGAGATCGACCCGCCCGACGAAGTCGACATGGCGCCTGTCGTGCTCGTCTCCGGCTCCGCCATCCCCGGACCGGAACCCCCGCTTGACGAGGTGCTGCCGCCCCCCTCGTTCGCCTCACTCGAAGCCCTGCCGCACCCGACACAACAAGCAACAACGAGTCCGAAACTGCTGCGCTTCATGGGGGCAGCATAGACAGCTCGTGGGCCGGTGTCAGGGCGCACACGGCCTGACATTGGCGCGACGCCATCCGCCGCGCCGTCGCTGCAGGTTGTCGTTGTTGGTCCGGCCGGTCGACGACCCGTCTGCACGGTCATGGAGGTACTCGATCCGCCGCGCCGGGTTTCTCAACAGGCTGCTAGCCCGCCGGTGCCTCCTCGCGCCGACCGTCCGCATGCACGGCAAACCGCCCCTGATCGCGGTCATGCACCGGCGCGTCGTGCTTCCAAGGCCAACCACCAAACTGCGTGCGCCGATAGTCCGCGAAGGCCTGCTCGATCTCCGCCCGGGTGTTCATGACGAATGGCCCATGCTGCGCGACCGGCTCCCCGATCGGCCGACCCTGGAGCATCAGGATGTCGGCCGGAGCTTCACCGAGGTTGTGAAGCTGAAGCGGCGCATCCGATTGCACGAGCGCGGCGTGGTTCACATCCAGCGCACCCTCCCCCACGGCGAGTCGCTGCCCACGATGGAAGTAGATCATCCGGTGTGCTTCTTTGGGCGCCGGCGGCAGCGTCACGTGGGCCCCCGGCTCCATCTCCAGCGTCCAGATGGCGACATGCGAGTCCGGCTGTGCCGCCCAGGAGTTGGGAGGCGGCGCGGGTGCGGTGCGGCCCTCGAGGCTGCCGGCGTTGATCGTCACCAGCGTTGCCCGGCCCTGTGCATCGCGAAGCGTGATCTTGGGGATCTCGCCGGACCACAGCATCTTGAACGCGGGGTCGACCATCTTGTTCTTGGCCGGGAGGTTGAGCCACAGCTGGAACAGCTCGGCGGTGTTGCCTGACTCCCGATCGAGCAGCGGGAACATCTCGGAGTGCACGATTCCGCTGCCCGCAGTCATCCACTGACAGTCCCCTCCGCCAAAGCGCGCGGTGGCGCCCAGGGAGTCGGAGTGATCGAGCAGCCCGCGGCGCGCGACGGTGACGGTCTCGAACCCGCGATGGGGGTGTCGCGGAAATCCGGGCACGACGTCGCCGTGATACATGCGCCAGCCCTCTCGCACCTCGAAGTCACTGCCGATGTTCCGCCCTTTGAGCAGCGCGGGATCGGGCCCCATCGAGTCGTTGCCCGCCGGATACTCGTCGAGGTGGTAGGCGCAGAAGAGGAACGGGTCCAGCGTGGGCCACGGAAACCCGAGAGGTACGGACTCCAAAATCATGACCTGAAGTGTAGGAACGCTCGGCCGCCGCGCATCCCCCCAAAGCCTGGAACGGTCTGCCCCGCGCCACGCAACGACGGATTCGCGCGCGGCGACGAACGCGCCTCAGTGCCAGCTCGCTTGGCTGCACGGGCGAGCGGGCGCATACTCGCCGCGGGAACCTGCCGGAAGCTGATGACCGCTCGCGCTTATCCAACCTGTTTGCTTCTTTGTCTCGCGCTGCCCATTGGCTGCGGAAGCGACGACTCCGCCCCGGCGGCGGACGGCGAAACGGAAGCCTCCGGCACGACCGGCGCCGAAGGCTCGGGCGAGGTCGAGACCACGGGCACGGCCGGAGACGGATCAGGCGGGACGGCTGCGCAGGTCAGCTACTACGAGGACGTCCGCCCGCTGCTGGCCCAGCACTGCGTCTCTTGCCACACCGAGGGCTCGATCGCCCCGTTTCGGCTCGACACCTATGAAGACGTCGCCGGTCTGGCACCCGCCATCAAGGTCGTGGTCGAAGGCCGAACGATGCCGCCGTATGGGGTGCGTGCCGACGGCAGCTGCCAGAACTTCGACGAGCCGCGCTGGTTGACAGCCGAGGAGATCGCGACCATCGCGACGTGGGTCGACGGCGGCATGGCCGCAGGCGACGACACCA